>CBIMJO010000006.1:0-24319 GCA_966244135.1 uncultured Actinocrispum sp.
CACCACGTTCGACTGGAACAGCATCGCGCCGAGCACGCTGCGGCACACCCCGATCGGCGAGACCGCCGCTATGGTGCTGACCGTCGGAGTCGTTGTGGCCACGCACAACCTGGCCATCGGCGTGGTGGCGGGCACGCTGATCTCGATGGTGGTCTTCGCCCGCCGGGTCGCGCACAAGGTCAACGTCACCGCGGCCACGAGTGAGGACAGGAGCCAGGTCGTCTACGCCATCAAGGGGGAGCTGTTCTTCGCCTCCAGCAACGACCTGATGTACCAGTTCGACTATCCCAACGACCCCGGCAAGGTGGTGATCGACCTGTCCGAGGCCCGCATCTGGGACGCCTCCTCGGTCGCCGCCCTGCGCACGATCGCGACCAAGTACGCCACCCGCGGCAAGGAGGTCGAGATCACCGGCGTGCCGACGGGCTGAAAACGAGTGGCGCCCGCCTTCACAATGGGTGGCGTGTCCCTGTTCTGTGATGTCGCGCTGGCCGCCCGGATCGAACGCGCGGAGGTCGACCTCGTCCGCAGCGGCAACGAGGCGGCGCGCCGGCGCGGTGCGACGGGCATCGCCATCCCGGTCGCGGGCGGCTTCGCGAGCGTCGCGGAGGAAGGGTCCCCGCTGAACAAGGTGGCCGGCCTGGGCTTCGACGGCGTGCCCGGCAAGGCGGAGCTCGACGAGATCGAACGGGCCTTCGGCGACATCCCGGTCCAGGCCGAGGTGTCGAACCTGGCCGACCCGGAGATCGGGGCGGTGCTCACCGAACGCGGCTACCGCCTCGTGTCGTACGAGAACGTGCTCGGCCTCGCCCTCGACGGCGGCTACGAGCGGGTCACGCCGCCGGGGATTGCGGTCCAGCGCACCGACGAGGACTTCGAGGCCTGGCTCGACGTGGTGGTCGACGGGTTCGCCACGCCGGACACCCAGGGAGTGCCGTCGCACGAGGAGTTCCCGCGTGAGGTGATCGCCAACGCCATGCGGGACCTGATCGCGGCGGCCGGTGTGCAGCGTTACGTCGCGACACACGATGGGGTGATCGCTGGGGCGGCCAGCTGTCGGCTGGTCGACGGCGTCGCGCAACTCACCGGCGCGGCCACCCATCCCGCGCACCGCCGCCGGGGCATCCAGACCGCGTTGCTGTCAGCGCGCCTGGCGGATCTCGCCGAGGCCGGGGCGGACATCGCGGTGATCACCACCCAGCCCGGCTCCAAGTCGCAGGAGAACGCGCAGCGCCGGGGCTTCGACATGCTGTACACCCGCGCCGTCCTGGTGAAGCACTTCTAGACTGCACGCGTGGCCGTGCGTAGTCAGGAATTTGACCGGATCGTGGACGCGCTCGCCGGGGTGGAACGGGCCAAGGGCGGGCGGTACACGACGTTCAGCGTGCACGGCAAGCGGTTCGGGTACTACTGGCCGCGCACCGAGACGGTCGGTCTCAAGCAGACCATCAGCGAGCAGCTGGCCCTGGTGGCCGAGCGGCCGGAGGTGTTCGAGGTCCAGTTCACCTCGGGCGGGTTCGGCTGGGTGGTGGTCTACCTGGCCGGGATCGAGGCGGACGAGCTGGCCGAGCTGGTCTACGAGGCCTGGCGGCTGTCCGCGCCCGAGGAGCTGATCGCCGAGGTGCCGTTCCCGCCGCGGCTGGGGTGACGAATGCGGATCATGGGGCTGTCGCGGGCCAGGCTCGTCCAGCGGTTCGGCGGCATGGCCGAGGGCTGGCTCGACGGCCTGGACGCACTGATCGACGACCTGGCCGGGCAGTGGGGGCTGCGACCGGTCGAACAGCTGCCTGCGGGCGCGACCTCGGTGGTGTTGTTGTGCGAGACGGGCAAAACCCACGCGGTGCTGAAGCTGACACCCGATCCGGTGATCGCCGGGCAGGAGGAGCTGGCCCTGCGGGCCTGGGCCGGCACCAAGCATTCAGTGGGCCTGCTGGACGCGGACGTCGAGCACGGTGCGTTGCTGCTGGAGTGGCTGCCCGACGCGGAACGCCTGATGGATGCCGCATGGTCGCTCGATGAGGTGATTCCGCTGCTCACCGAGCTGCGCGTGCCCGGGATGACCGGCATCCCGACCCTCACCGAACGCAACGAGCTGATCTTCGACCTGACCGCGCGGCGGGCCCGTCTCCCGGAGGACCTCCTGGCCAAGAGCCGTGCGGCCGCCAGGGAGCTGACCGTCGGCGGCCACCCCGGTCTGGTCCACGGCGACCTGCACCTGGGCAATGTGCTTCGCACCACGCGTGGCCCGGTCGCCATCGACCCGTGGCCGTGTCTGGGCGACCAGACCTTCGACCTCGCCGACTGGGTGCTCACCGGCGTGCTGGACGAGGCCGAGGCCCGGCGACGGGCCGCTGAGCTGGGCAACCGCGTGCCGGGCGTCGACCAGGAACGGCTGTGGGCGTGGTGCGAGGCGTTGGCCATCGTGCTTGCCGCGACCCCGCTGACCCAGGACCCGGACGATCCGCACGGCCGGTTCCTGCTCGGGCTCGCGGCTAACCTGGCGTTATGACGATCATGGAGGACCTGGCGCCGACCGGCGTGCTGAGGGCGTCGATCAACCTCGGCAACCCGGTGCTGGCCCAGGGCACACCAGAAGCGCCTACTGGGGTCACTGTCGACATCGCGCGGGAGGCAGGCGCGCGGCTGGGCGTCCCGGTGGAGTTGCTGTGCTTCGACGCGGCGCGCAAGTCGGTGGCGGCGATGGCCGCGGGCGAGGCGGACATCTGCTTCCTGGCCATCGAACCGGCCCGCGAGGCCGAGGTCGCGTTCACCTCGCCGTACGTCGTGATCGAGGGCGTTTTCGCGGTGCCACAGGACTCCGGGCTGCGGACCGTCGCGGATGTGGACAGCCCGGGGGTGCGGATCGGCGTGAAGAAGGGCTCGGCGTACGACCTGTACCTGACCCGGACGCTGAAGTTCGCCGAACTGGTCCGCGGCACGGAGAACACGGAGGTCTACCGCGCCGAAGGCCTGGAGGCGCTGGCCGGGATCCGCCAGCCGGTCACCGCGTTCGCCGAGGCCAACCCCGATGTGCGGCTGATCGACGAGCGTTTCATGCAGATCCAGCAGGCCGTGGGAACGCCGAGGAACCGGCCGGAGGCAGCCGTCCGGTTCCTCGGCGGGCTTGTCGACGAGCTCAAGGCGAACGGGTTCGTCGCCGAGTCGCTGCGCCGGGCGGGTCAGTCCGAGACCCTCGTCGCGCCCTGACTCACGGGTCGGCCAGGCCGACGATGGTGAACCGCTCCATGTCCAGGTACGGCGCGATGGCCTGGGCGTACGAGGTCGCGCCGAAGTGCGCCTGGAGTTTGTTGTGGGTCAAGGTGTTCGCGATGGCCATCAGGATCGCGGTCTGGCTGATGGCCATGAACCGGGTGGAGATCCGCCCGGTCGGGATGCTCACCGAGTCGAGGAACCCGTACTGGTTGCGCAGGTTCGGATACGACGTGACCAGGTTGGTGATGTTGGTGAACGCCTGCCGCGGGATCACCGGCAGGGCACGGAAAGCCGCGTAGGGCGCGGTCACGTCCGCGGAGATCGGGCCGTGGTCGATGCCGAGGTCGGGTGCGCCGTAGTTGGTGTAGCGGCCATCCGGCGGGGTGGTCGCCGGAACCCAGCCCCACGTCGGGGAATGGGCGCTGTACGAACCGTAGGCACCGTGGCACAGCGCGGTGTTGCGGTTGTTCAGGCCCAGGCTCTTCGCCGCCATGGTCTGTTCCGGGATGACCAACGCGGGCGCCAGGGCCTGGTACAGGCTGCCGTTGAAGGTGGGCACGAACTTGATCCGGTTGAACGTGTAGTGCCCTTCGTACACCGTGTAGCTCTTGTTGTCCTGCGGGTCGGTGTACGTCATGTCCCGGCCCTGCGGGACTTGGCGTTGCCGCCGTTCCTTCGGTGGCGTGCGGGCCAGGCCCCACCACAGCGAACCGGGGACCTTACCGCTGCCGATGGCCATGTAGTCGGCGATCCTGGGGCCGGAGTAGAGGTTCGTGTAGGTCGAGTTGGAGTAGGAGCCGCCGACCTGGTAACCGTTGTAGAGCACGTTGTCGGACTTGTGGTACAGAAAGTCCCACTGCATGGCGTCGGCGAAGGACTTGAAGTCCAGGGTGGGGAACGCGTCCGAGGCGGTGAGCAGGCCCTGGGCGAGCCATCCGTTGTCCACCGTGGACACATAGCCGTCCTTGATCGGCTTGCCCTGGGGTGACTCCAGCGGTTTGCCGGTCTCGGTGTCGTACCAACGGAAGAAGAAACCCTTGTAGGTGGCCAGCTTGCGGATCTGGTCCAAAGTGGCCGATGCGTGCGCCAGCGCCTGCTCATGGGTGATCAGGCCGATGTCCTCCGCGGCCACGATCGAGGTGAGCCAGTTCCCGATCAGCGCCGGGTTGGTGTACTCCTCGTTGGGCGACGGCGGCGCCAGCTCCACGGTGGGACCAGGCTTCCCGGCCAGCCGGACGCTGTTGCGCAGCAGGTGGGTCGCCGGGTTCAGTTGCGGGCCGGACAACAGGTTCCACGTTCCGGCCGCGATGTCCCGCAGCGCCTTCAGTTCGTTCGCATCGAACAATGGCGTCGGGTCGGTGATCACCGTGGTGTCCGCGGCGGCCGCCGACCAGGGATCGAACGGATCGCCCCGGACCGGAGGTGCGACACAGGCGGCCAGTGCCAGCGTTAGTGCGATTCCAACGACCCGCCTCCTCACGGCGCCTCCTCGGCCGGCAGGTACCTCGGGCGCAGCACCGGCCACGTGACGCTGGGCGCGCGAGCCGCCCGCCGCCACGTCACGGGTCTTGTCCGGATCAGCAGCAGCGCCTCCACGTTCGCCAGCCGTTTGACCATGACGAAGCCGAGGAACAGCGGCCACCAGAAGAACGACGTCCAGAGCTTGCGGTACCACATGCTGCACATCACCACGAGCAGGTTCGGCAGCTTGGCCAGCACGAAGAACGCCAGCAGGTGCACGAGATCGTGCCGTGCCGCCGGCTCGAAGAACGCGCCCTGGACGGCGAACAGGTAGGCGGCGAACTGCATCGGCTGCACGATCCGCCGGGCACCCTTGAAGAACTCCGCGAACCAGAACCGCGGACCGGCCGACCCGCAGGCGAACGGCACGAACCGGGCGAAGTTGTAGATCGACCCGCAACTCCACCGGCGGCGCTGCAGCCTGGTCTGCGCCAGGTCGTCCGGAACGTCCTCATAGGCCCAGACCCGCCGGTCGTACACCGCGCGGTAGCCGATTCGCGCGATACTGCAGGTGAAGTCGATGTCCTCGCCGAGCATCCCCTCCGGCCAGCCGCCGATCTCCAGCGCCGCCTCGCGCCGCACCGCCGTGTAGTTCCCGGGCACACAGGGCTGCATGTCCACGACCGCGTACGCCAGGCGCGGCAAACCGAAGCCGGCGGCCAGTTCCAGCGCTCGCATCCGGTCGATCCACGTGGTGAACGGCGGTTTGGGCATCATGAACGCGCCGACCAGGCCGATCCGCGGGTCCGCCTCGAACCAGGGAATGGTGTAGCGCAACGAGTTCGGGTGCAGCTCGCAGTCGGTGTCGTGCCGGACCACGTAGTCCGCCGTGCAGTGCGTCAGCGCGAGGTTGAGCGCGGTCGCCTTACCGACGTGAGTTCCCTGCAGCACAATGCCTTTGACCGCGACCGCGCGCGCCATCGCCTCCTCAGCGAGCTTGCGGGTGTCGTCCGTGGACCCGTCGTCGCACAGGATCAGCCGAACCGGGCCGCCGTACGCGGCGGCGGCCCGGTCGACGCTCTCGACCCAGCGGACGATGTTGGTCTCCTCGTTGAACGCCGGCCCGATCACGTCGACCGGCGGCGGGTTCGCGCTGGGCTGCGGCAACTTCCGCCGCCCCACCACGCGAAGCAGCGTCAGCACCGCGTAGAGCCCGAACTTCAGGTAAGCCGGGATCGCCAGCAGCACGAACGTGTAGTAGAGCGGATCGTCGCCGATCAGGTCGACCACGTGATCAGCGCCCGCCGCGACGAAGAGACTCACCGCGGCCAGCGTGATCACCAGGATGAGGTTGTCGAAAGTGCTGGGAGATCTACGGATCGGCACCTGGGTCGGCCGGGGCAGGCGATATGTGGTCAGGGCGAGCCGCATCGCCAGCACGTACGCGACCAGGTAGTGGATGATGATGCTGGCCAACGGGAAGGGATCCAGCGGGATCCCGGTCAGCATGCCGAAGACGGCCAGCGCGCTGTCCGCGGCGATCGACGTGAAGATCGCCAGCGGGGCGTGCAGCAGGATCATCAGCCGGCGCCCGGGGGTCGCGTGCACGGTCACCGAGAGCGCGAGGCAGAAAGCCAGGAAGCTCAACGGGATGATCGGCCGCAGATGCGACACGTAGCCGTCCACGAGCCCGGGCTGGGGGAGCACCCGGATCACCAGATGCGCGATCGCCGCACGGTAGAGCCGGCTCAGGTCCGGCGATCGCAGGCTGGACAACAGGATGCTGCCGCCGATGGCCACGATGACGAAGACCGCGACCCGCCGCAACGAGGGCGGGTGCGGCTTCGCCAGCTTGACGACGTTGCCGGCACCCTGGTCGGAGGTGTCGTAACGCCGCCGCAACGCCTGTAGGACGATCACCGCTGCCAGGGCGAGGTCCAGCAGCAGGAGGGCAAGACCGGCCGGATCGATCACGGAAACTCCACGCTCAGGCTCATTCCGGGCACTGTCCCGTCCGGCCAGTCGTGCACCGCGAGCCGCACGTGGTAGGACACGCTGCCGCCCTGGTTGACCGGGACCGGGATGATCGACTGCACGGTGCCGTCCACGACTTCCTTGGACGTGTTCACCGTGATCCGGGCGAGGTCGCCCTGGCGGATGCGCGCCACGGCCTCCTCACCGACCTGCGCGATGACGTGGAAGTCAGACGTCGCAAGGGAAAGCAACGGCTGTGTGTCATCGCCGGGGTTCTTCGTCGCGCTCGAGCCGTCCGCGGGCGGGAACAGGCTGAACGCGGGACCGTCGCCGGCCTCGACGGCCTGGGGACCGGAGAACGTGCGCACCCCGCTCGGCCCGTCCAGCTCACCGGCGATCCCGCCGATGTTGACCACGGTCCCGGCCATCGGCGCGGTCAGGGTGAGCGCGTCGATGCCGGACTGGGCCTGGTCGACCGCGGCTTGGGCGGCCGACACATCCGCCTGCGCGGCGGCGATGTCGGCCGCGGTGGCGGAGACCGCCGCGGTTGACTGCTGGTTCTGGGCCATGGCAAGGGAAGTGCGAGCGGTCGAGACCACCGTGTTGGCTGCGTCCTGGGCCCGCGCGGCGTTCGCCTCCTTGCCCGCGAGCGCCGCCGACGCGGTGCCGACCGCGACGGTGTCCTGCTGGATCTGCAGCTGCAGTTCGGGGCAGTACTTCGGCACCGTCTCAACCGTACAGTCCGAACGGTACCTGGCCGTGTCGGTGTCCAGTGTGGACTGTGCTTTGGTCACGGCGGCCCGCGCCTGCGCGACGTCCGCGTCGCCTTTGCTGGTGGCGTCCTTCACCAGCTTCTGCGCCCCGGCGAGCTGGATGTTCGCCTTTTCCACCTGCAGATCCAGGCTGCGCTTCACCGAGTCCGGCAGGATCGGCGACTGCAAGGCGGTCACGCGGGCCTTCTTGGCGTCCAGCAAGGCTTGCGCGTTCTTGACCGCGGCAGTCGCGGCAGTGGTGTCCTGGATCGCCAAGGGCTGCCCCTTGACCACGTGATCGCCCGGCTTGACCAGGATCTGGGTCACCCGCCCGATCTGGACGAAGTCCAGGTCCATCGACTGTTCCGGCTGGACGATCCCGGCGAAGGCATTGCGCGAACCGACTTGTGTCACCGTGTACCAGGCGACGACAGCGCCGGTGGCCAGCACGGCGACGGCCACCACGAGCTGGCGGACCGAGCTGTGCGGGTATTCCTCCTCGGGGACGGCGGCGGCCGCGGCGGCGTTCATACCGCGGATCCGGACGGTACGGGTCATCGCGGCAGCTCGGTCATCAGGTCGCCGGAGGTGGCCATGCCGGCCCGCCACACCGAGCGGGCGATGATCTTGGTCAGGTCGGCGCGGTGCTTGTACCGCTCGGCGATGTCCGTGATCTCCTCGAGCAGGCCGTTGGACAACGTCGTCGGTTCCAGGCCCAGCGCCAGGAAACGGTCGTTGCGGACGTTCAGCTCGTTGGCGTCGGCCTCCTGCCGCGGGTTGGGCAGGTGCGCGACCTCGGCGCCGGTCAGCTTGCCGATCAGCTCGGCCAGGTCGGCCACCCGGTGGGTCTCGGTGATCTGGTTGAACACCTGCGGTTTCGAGTCCTGCGGCGGGTTGTCCAGCGCGATCTCGATGCACCGCACGGTGTCCCGGATGTGGATGAACGCGCGGGTCTGCCCGCCGCTGCCGTGCACGGTCAGCGGGTGCCCGATCGCGGCCTGCATCAGGAATCTGTTGAGGACAGTGCCGTAGTCGCCGTCGTAGTCGAACCTGTTGATCAATCGCTCGTCCAGCACCGTCTGCGGCGTCTGGGTCCCCCACACGATGCCCTGGTGCAGGTCGGTGATCCGCAGCCCGTCGTTCTTGGCGTAGAAGGAGAACATCAGCTGGTCGAGCGTCTTGGTCAGGTGGTACACCGAACCGGGGTTGGCCGGGTGCAGGATCTCCCGGTCGATGTCGCCGTCCGGGGTGGGCACCTTGACCGTCAGGTAGCCCTCGGGGATCGGCGCCGAGCCGGACCAGCCGTAGCCGTAGACGCCCATCGTGCCCAGGTGCACCAGTGCCGCGTCGCTTCCGGTGGTGACCATGGCGGACAGCAGGTTGTGTGTCGCACGCACATTGTTGTTCACCGTGTAGCGCTTGGCCCGCGGCGAGCGCATCGAGTACGGCGCGGCCCGTTGCTCGGCGAAGTGCACGATCGCGTTCGGGCGCAGCCCGGCCAGCAGGCTGACCAGCAGGTCGTGGTCCTCGGCCAGGTCGAGCCGGCTGAACCCGATCTCCCGGCCGGACACTTCCTGCCAGGCCCGCAGGCGTTCGCCGATGGGGCGGATCGGGGTGAGCGACTCGACCTCGAGCTCCAGGTCGATGGCGCGGCGGCTCAGGTTGTCCACAATGGTCACGTCGTGGTCGCGTGCGGACAGGTGCAAAGCGGTCGGCCAGCCGCAGAACCCGTCGCCGCCCAGGACAAGGATGTGCATGATCGGTTCCCGTCTCTCTTCTCTGCAGGGGTGAAGCGAGATGCCCTGGGGCGGTCCTGGCGCCGTCCGGGCGGGTTTATTAGGAAACCTTCTTTACTATTGATACTCCGGCTGCCGGGAACCTGTCAATCACCAAGAGTCTCGATTCGGTAGCGGACGGTGTCCTGTCACGGGGTTGACGTCAAGGTCAATGTGGGGTACCTATGTGCCAGGTTTGTTAGGAAACAAAGTTAACAATTGCCCGATTTCGCCGTATTCGGCCCACCTGCGCCGGTCCTGGGCGCGGTCCGAGTGGTTCTGGACGCGGTGGCGGGCGCGACATCTTCTTTCTGTTCATTGTGTTCAGCCGCCAGCGGGATCCCGGTGCCCTGTCCGTACCGGGCTGTGCCGTGCCCTGCCGCACGGATGCTGGAGGAGGCGAACGTGGCCGCTGCCGGAGAACCAGGCGCGCGCGCCGGAACCACCGCCGAGGACGTCCTGGCCTGGACGGCCGACGTGTTCGGCGACAAGTGGATCGTCGCGTCGAACATGCAGGACGCGACGCTCATTCACCTTGCGGTGCAAGTGAAACCGGATGTCGAGGTGCTGTTCCTCGACACCGGCTACCACTTCGCCGAGACGATGGGGATGCGTGAGGCCATCGCGCTGGCCTATCCCCGGATCCGCGTGGTGGACGCGCGGGCCGAGCAGTCGGCCGGGGAACAGGAAGCCGAAATGGGACAGCTGTACCGGGACGATCCGGACAGGTGCTGCCATCTTCGGAAGGTCGTGCCGCTGCAACGGGTGCTGTCCAGGTACGACGCGTGGGTGACCGGGGTGCGGCGGGCGGACTCGCCCGCGCGGGCCGGCACCCCGCTCGTCGGCTGGGACGACCGCAATGGGCTGGTGAAGGTGAATCCGCTCGCGCTGTGGTCGGACGCCCGCCTGCGGGCCTACCTGGACCACCACCGGATTCTCGAGAATCTGCTTGTATCACAAGGATATCCGTCGATCGGCTGCGCGCCGTGCACGGCCAGGCCCGACCCCGGCACCGACCCGCGCAGCGGGCGCTGGGCCGGCCGCGCGAAGACCGAGTGCGGACTGCATGGACAGGGGATGCCGGGTGCGTGCTGAGGCTGTACCGACGACTGTACCGACCGCGATGGACAAGTTGGACGCACTGGAGTCCGAGGCGATCCACATCGTCCGGGAGGTGGCCGGCGAGTTCGACCGGCCGGTGCTGCTGTTCTCCGGTGGCAAGGACTCGACGGTCCTGCTGCACCTGGCGGTGAAGGCGTTCTGGCCGGGCCGGGTGCCGTTCGGACTGTTGCATGTGGACACCGGGCACAACTTCCCCGAGGTGATCGACTTCCGGGACCGGATGGCCGAGCGCCACGGGGTGCGGCTGGTGGTCGCGAACGTGCAGGACTGGATCGACGACGGGCGGATGAGCGAGCGGCCGGACGGCACCCGCAACCCGTTGCAGACCATCCCGTTGCTGCACTCGATCACCGCGAACGGGTTCGACGCGGTGTTCGGCGGCGCGCGGCGCGACGAGGAACGCGCCCGGGCCAAGGAGCGGATCTTCAGCGTCCGCAACGGCTTCGGCCAGTGGGAGCCGCGCAGGCAGCGGCCGGAGCTGTGGAACATCTACAACGGCAGGCACAAGCGCGGCGAGCACGTGCGGGTCTTCCCGTTGTCCAACTGGACCGAGCTCGATGTGTGGCACTACATCGAGCGGGAGGGGATCGAGCTGCCGTCGATCTACTTCGCCCACCCGCGCAGCGTGTTCCGCCGCGACGGGATGCTGATGACGGCCGGCCCATGGGGCGGTCCGCGCGAGGGCGAGGAAGTGCTCAGCGCGACCGTGCGCTACCGGACCGTCGGCGACGGTTCGTGCACTGGGGCGGTCGAGTCGATCGCGGCGACCGTGCCTGAGGTGATCGCCGAGATCACCGCCAGCAGGCTGACCGAACGGGGTGAATCGCGCGCGGACGACCGGTTGTCCGAGGCGGCCATGGAGGACCGGAAAAGGGAGGGCTACTTCTGATGAGCAGTCGGATCGGCACTGGACTGTTGCGGCTGGTGACCGCTGGGAGCGTGGACGACGGAAAGTCCACTTTGGTCGGACGGCTGCTGTACGACACCAAGTCGGTGCTCGCCGACCAGCTCGACGCCGTGCACCGGACCAGCGAGCACCGCGGTCTGTCCACTCCGGACCTAGCGCTGCTGGTCGACGGCCTGCGCTCGGAACGCGAGCAGGGCATCACCATCGACGTGGCCTACCGCTACTTCGCCACTCCTGAGCGGTCTTTCGTCCTGGCGGACACCCCAGGGCACGTCCAGTACACGCGCAACACCGTCACGGGCGCCTCGACCGCTCAACTCGCGATCGTCCTGGTCGACGCACGCAAGGGAGTGCTGAAACAGACCCGGCGGCATGCGGCCGTGCTCGCGCTGCTCGGCGTGCCGCGGATCATCCTGGCCGTCAACAAGATCGACCTGGCCGGCTTCGAGGAGACCGTGTTCTCGGTGATCGCCAAGGAGTTCTTGGACCACGCGACCGGTCTGGGCTACTCGGAGGACGACGTCCTCGCGATCCCGGTGTCCGCTTTGGACGGTGACAACGTCGTCACCCCGTCGGCCAGGACACCGTGGTACTCCGGGCCGACGTTGTTGCGGTACCTGGAGACCGTGCCGGTGGATGCCGGGTCCGGCCATGGCCCGCTGCGGTTCCCGGTGCAGTATGTGATCCGCATCCCCGACTACCGCGGCTACGCCGGGCAGATCGCCACCGGCACGGTCGCGGTCGGCGACGAGGTCGTCGTGCTGCCCTCCCAGCGTCGCAGCCGGGTCACCGGGATCGAGACGATGGACGGCCCGCTTCCCGCCGCGGGCGCCGGGCGTTCGGTCACGCTGCTGCTGGCCGACGACATCGACATCACCCGCGGCGACATGCTCGTGGCCGCCGACGGCCTGCCAGTGCTCGCCGACTCGTTCGAGGCGACCTTGTGCTGGCTCGGCGACCGGCCGCTCTCCCCGGGCGACCGCGTCCAGGTCAAGCACGGCGCCCGCACGGTGACGGGCCTCGTGACGGACCTGTTGTCCCGGTTCGACGAACAGTCACTGTCCCATCTGGAGAACCCGGACTTCCTGTCGCTGAACGAGATCGGCCGGGTCCGGCTGCGCGTGGCGGAACCGCTGCCGACGGACTCCTATCAGGACAGCCGGCCCACGGGATCGTTCGTCGTGATCGACCCGGCCGACGGTGGCACGCTGGCCGCCGGGTTGATCGGGGCCGGGAGATGAAGACGCCCGCTGTCGCCCTGTCCGGGGTGGGCAAGACGTTCGGCCCGGACGTGACCGCACTGTCCGGTGTGGACCTGTCGGTCGCGCCCGGCGAGTTCGTCTGCCTGGTCGGCGCTTCCGGGTGCGGCAAGTCGACCCTGCTCAACCTGGTCGCGGGCCTGGACGAGCCGACGACCGGGCGGGTCGAGCTGAACTCGGGCCGCCCGGCGGTGATGTTCCAGGAGGCGGCCCTGCTGCCCTGGCTGACCGCGGCCCGCAACGTCGAACTGGCGCTGCGGCTGGCCGGGGTCGGCCGGGTGGCACGCCGCCGCCGGACCATCGAGCTGCTGGATCTGGTGCGGCTGGGCGGATCGGCGCGCAAGCGTCCCCACGAACTGTCCGGCGGCATGCGTCAGCGTGTCGCCCTCGCCCGCGCTCTGGCGTGCACCGGTCCCGGGGCTTCGTTGCTGCTGATGGACGAACCGTTCTCGGCGCTCGACGCGATCACCCGGGACATGCTGCAGGGAGAGCTGTTGCGGATCTGGCGGAGCACCGGCTGCGCGGTTCTGTTCGTGACACACGATGTCCGCGAAGCCGTCCGATTAGGACAACGTGTTGTCCTGCTGTCCTCCCGTCCCGGCCGTGTGGTCCGGGAGTGGGGCGTCGATGGCCTGACCGTCGTGGGGGCGGCCAGGACCACCGACGAGATCAACATCCAGCTCCGTGAGGTGATCTCCCAGCATGCCTGAAGCCCTGCTCGAAGCCCCGGACGAGGTGGTCGGCGCCGGCCTGGACGCGCTGGAACTGCCCATCGCCGCCCCTCGCCGCCGCTCCGTACTGCGCCTGGTACTGCCGCCACTGGCCGCCATCGCCCTGCTGATCGTGGTGTGGCAGGCATTGTGGGCCGCCGCCTTCTGGCCGGAGTACCAGCTGCCAGCGCCGCTCGATGTCGGAAAGGAGCTGTGGAGCCAGATCGCCTCCGGCGACGTCTGGTCGATCATCTGGACATCCGTCCACCGGGCCGTGCTCGGCTTCCTCACCGGCGTGGTGATCGCCACCCCGGCGGGCCTGGTCATCGCCAAGGTCTCGTGGTTGCGGTCGGCACTGGGGCCGTTGCTGTCCGGGCTGCAGAGTCTGCCTTCGGTGGCCTGGGTTCCCGCGGCGGTCCTGTGGTTCGGCATCACCCCGTCGGCGATCTATTTCATCGTGCTGCTGGGCTCGGTCCCGTCCGTCACCACGGGCCTGATCTCGGGCATCGACCAGATCCCGCCCATCCTGCCGCGGGTGGCCAAAGTCCTGGGTGCGGGCCGGTTCGCCACGGCCTGGCACGTCCTGCTGCCCGCCGCTCTGCCTGGCTACCTCGCTGGGCTCAAGCAGGGGTGGGCCTTCTCGTGGCGTTCCTTGAGGCCGCCGAGATCATCGCGACCTCACCGCAACTCGGTGTCGGGCTGGGGCCTATCTCGACCAAGGCCGCAACTTCAACGACATGCCCACTGTCATCGCCGCGATCGCCCTGATCCTGTTGGTGGGTATGGGAATCGAACTGCTCGCCTTCCGGCCGATGGAGAAGGCGGTGCTGCGCGCTCGCGGCCTGCGGGTCTGAGCGCGAGTCGAGGCGGACGCCCTGATCTGGCGCGAGATCAGGGCGCTGTCTCCCAGAAGCGGACGATGTTGTCCCGGCCTTGGCCTGCCAGCAGGGAATCGTTGGGGGCGAAGGTCAGCGCGTCGATGGTGGCGTTGAAGATCTGCAGGCGTTCGCCGGTAGTGGTGTCCCAGAGGCGGACGGTGTCATCGCCACCGCTGGAGGCCAGCAGGGTGCCGTCGTGCGACCACGCGACTTGCCAGACATCGCTTTCGTGGCGTTCGGCGGACTCGGCGACGAGCGAACCGTTCCGCCAGAACTGGATCAGGCCCTCGTCGTCGCCCGTGGCCAGCACGCCCGCGGCCGAGAACGAGGCCGCCACGGCACAGGCACGACCGGGCAGCTCGATGACCTGGAAGGTGCCGGTGGCGGTGTCCCACCAGGTGATCTCGCCGATCCCGCAGGCCACCATCGTGCCGCCATCGGGCGAGAACAGGACGCGGGTCAGCCAGCCTTCGCGGCGGGAGGACGCGATCAGTGCTCCGGATCGGGTGTGCCACAACCGGATCACGTGCGGGCTTACTATGCCCAGGAGGCTGCCGTCGGGGGACAGGGTGTGGTCCTCGACGTCCTCGCCGACCAAGCGGAACGTGCCCACCCGGTGTCCATCGGGGACAGTCCATACCGTAACGGCGTCACCCTGTGTCACGGCAAGGTCGTTGCCGTCGGCGGAGAAAGCCAGCGAGCCGACGATCTCCACGTCGAACGGTTCACGCCGGGCGTCACCGGTATCCGCAGCCCACAGCCACAGGTTGTGGTCCATGTCGTTGGTCGCGAGCAGGCATGCGTTGGGGGAGAACGCGGCCTCCTCGAACGGCTCGATGGAGTTCGTGTCGATGACGTGATTTCTGCCGACATCCCACCAACGTACGACGCCGTCCTCCGACGCGGACATGAACATGCTGCTGTCCCGGGAGAACGCGATCGCGGCGATGTCCTCGTCGTGCGCGGGTAACTCGATCACGTTAGGGAGTGTAGGGCGGATGGTGCGCCACAGCTTCACCGTGTGGTCGCCGCAGCCCGTGGCCAGGAGGTCGCCATCCGGGGAGAACGCGATGGTGTTGATCGGGCCGGCCATCGGTTCCTGAAGCGGGTCACCGGTCCGCGGGTCCCAAAGGCGGACGTTGCCGTCGCACGACGCCAGCATCGTGCCGTCCGGGGACCAGGCCAACTGCCAGATGGTGCTGTGGTGCTTGGCGGTCGCGGCGCGGATGAGTCGCCGGTCCGCCACCGACCAGAACTGGATCGTGCCGTCCCAGCAGCCGGTGGCGATGACGGTTCCGTCGGGGGAGAAGGCCATGTTCGACGGATTGCCGGGAACCTCGATGGTGGACTGACCGGTGGTCCCCAGGGCGAGTTCTTCTCCGCAGGAGGCCATGAGATCGCCGCTGAACGCTACCCGCATTGGTTGCGGTACATAATGTTCGGCCACGACCGCGCCGGTCCGGGTATCCCAGACCTTGGCGGACTGGTCGTGACACACGGCGGCCAGGCGTCCGTCGGCGGACAGTGCCGCGTCATGGATCATGTCGTCCGCGACCAGAACGGCGATCGGCTGCCCGTCCGGCACCCGCACCACATGCAGTTCGCTCTCGTTGTTGATGGCCAGCACCTTGCCGTCGGCGGAGAACTCCAGCGACCCCAAGGCACCGGCCCGGAACGGCGGCCGGATCTCCGCGCCGGTCGCCGCATCCCAGATCCACAGCATGCATTCGCCACCGTTGAACACGATCAGGCCGCCATCCGGCGACAAAGCCGCATCAGAGAACGGATCGCCGCTCCGCGAGCGGACCAGGTCACCGGAAACGGGATCCCACCACCGCACCACACCGTCCACACTGGCCGTCAGGAACCCAGGGCCGGCGAACCCCAGCACGGCGACGCGATCGGAGTGCGGCCCGAAGGTGTGGACCAGCTCCGGCACCGTCCCCGGCGGCAACCGGTCCTGGACGTACCGCACCCCGGCGCGGGTGAGATGGAGCTCCTGGTTCTGGTCCTCGGAAAGCAGGCCCAGCTCCTTGCCGCGCGAGACGATCGCGTCGCCGTCCTCCTGGCTCAACCCAACGTAGTGGTAACAGGTCGAGCGCCATCGTCCCCGCACAGTGACCCCAGGGCCCAAGGACGTGTAGAGCCACTGCAGGAACTCGTCGATCACGAACGAAAGCGTAGCCGTCAGGCCAGGACCGCTGCACCCATCGCATAGACGGTCCGAGGGCGTTGCAGCGCGGCCGGATCCACCATCGGGTCACCGTCCACAACGAGCACGTCGGCGTCGAACCCCGCCGCCAGACGGCCTTTCCGGTGCGCCAGCCCGACGACGTCAGCGGCCAGCGAAGTCATCGTGCGCACTGCGTCCAGCGGGGACATGCCCATGGCCAGCAACTCGGTGGTGGCACGGGGAAGGACGTTGTGCGGCTTGACCGGTCCGATGCCGGCATCCGTCCCGGCCACGATGACGGCCCCGGCCTCGTGCAGCCGCCGGGAGGTCTGCTGGAACATCGCCATCCTGGCCAGGATCGCCGGAGGCGGCGGTGCGCCGTCGCCGGGTACGAAGCCGATGGTGGCACCGACGGCGATCCGCCGGAACGCGATCTCCTTGATCAGATCCGGCCGGTCGTCCACGCCGTCCGCGCTCCAGAACGACACGTGCTCCATGCCGTCGGCCCCGGCCGCGATCGCGTCGGCGATGGCCTGTGACCCGTGGGCGTGCGCGGTGACCGGCAGACCGTGCCGATGGGCCTCCTCGGTCGCCGCCCGCAGGTCCAGCGGCGTGAACTGCGAGTCCTCCTGGCGGGTGCCGGGGGTGAGGGTGCCGCCGCTGGCCATGATCTTGATGACGTCACAGCCGCGTTCGACGTGTTCCCGGACCGCGGCCCGTACGTCCTGCGTGACCCCGCCGAGGTAGTGGCAGTGCCCGCCGGGAGTGGTAATCGGCGGCCCGGCGGCGACGATGGTCGGCAGGCCCGGCCGGTCCCGCAGCTGCAGGGAGAGGTAGTCGCGGTCGCCGAGGTCGCGGACGGTCGTGATGCCGGCCCGCACCGCCAGCCGTGCGGCCTGGTCCATGGCGGCGAGCGCTTCGCTGTCGTCGCGAGCGGCGAGCGCGCCGACGCAGTCGGGGCTCGCGTCGAACGCCAGGTGGACGTGGGTGTCGATCAATCCGGGCAACAAGGTCGTGCCGGGCAGGTCGATGACGTCCGCGCCCGCCGGGACCGTGCCGATCGAGGCGATCTTCGTACCGTCGAGCACGACGACCGCGTCGGAACGGTGGGTGGTGCCGTCGAACAGCCACTGGCCCCGCAGTGCGGTGAGCCGTGGCCGGGGAGTGACTGTGCTGGTCATGGCGTTGAGACTGGTGCTCACGCGGGCGTCGCACATCGGTGCTTGTACGGATCCGTCCTACGGACTTGTGATCCGTACTTGCCCGGACAAGGCTGTCTGCCGGAGGTGCGAGATGCGGATCCTGACGCAAGCTTTGATCGTCCCCTTTGTCCTGGTTGCCGGTGCTGTGCCGGCCGTCGCCCACCCGGACCGGGGCATCGACCACATCGTCGTGATCTACGAGGAGAACCACAGCTTCGACAACCTGTTCGGCGGCTGGGAACGGGTGGACGGCCTGCGCGGCGCCCATCCGCAGACACAGATCGCCCCGGACGGCACGCCGCTGTCCTGCCTGCCGCAGAACGACGTCAACCTGACCTCGCCGCCCCTGCCGGTGACCTGCACGGGCCCGATCAGCTCCGCGTTCGCCAACCGCCCGTTCGAGATCGACAACTACATCGAGGCGGCCGACAAGACCTGCCCGAAGCCGGGCCAGTTCGCCGCGAACGGCATCCCGAAGGGTGAGGGGCTGCCCGGTGGCTGCACCCGTGACCTGGTGCACCGGTTCTACAACGAGCAGTACCAGATCAACCACGGCGCCATGAACAGGTACGTGGCCGGTAGCGACGCCGTCGGCCTGACCATGGGCCACTACGACACGCGCGGCTTGCCGATCTACGAGTTCCTGCACGGCAGGCACGCGCCGAACTACGCCATCGCGGACCGGTTCTTCCAGGGCGCGTTCGGCGGGTCGTTCCTCAACCACCAGTGGCTGATCACGCCGAACACCCCGACCTGGCCCGGCGCGGTCACCTCGGGACCCGACGATCTGCACTCCGTCGTGGGACCCGACGGCTTCCCGGCCGGTACCCCGCTGCACCCTGCCACTCCGGGTACGGCCGACCGTACGTTGACCCAGGCTGCTAACGCCGACGGCAGTTGCGCCGTGCCGACGGGTGTCGCCGCACCTCCGCGCGGCACGGCATGTGGTGACTACGCCATCAACACCGTCCAACCGCCGTATCAGCCGTACGCACCCGGCACTGCTGTGTCACGACGACTGCCCCCGCAGACCACGCCCACCATCGGTGACCGCCTGTCGGCCGCGCACATCGACTGGGCCTGGTACTCCGGCGGTTGGGACAACGCCAACGGCAACGTCGGTGGCCCCGGCTGGACCAACGGCACTACCCCAGGCACCTGTACCAGTCCCCGTACTGCCACGGGTGCCGTCTACCCGAACTGTCCGGACGCGACGTTCCAGTACCACCACCAGCCGTTCAACTACTACGCGTCGCTCGCGCCCGGCACCGCCGCGCGCTCGGCGCACCTGCGCGACGAGGTGGAGTTCATCGCCGCGGCGAAGGCCGGGACGCTCAAGCCGGTCAGCTTCATCAAGCCGGTCGGCGAGGAGAACGAGCACCCCGGGTACGCCAGCGAGGACGCGGGCAGCCGGCACCTGGTCGACCTGCTGCAGGCCGTCCTGAAAGGCCCGGACGCGGCGCACACGATGATCATCGTGACCTACGACGAGTTCGGCGGGCAGTGGGACCACGTCCCGCCGCCGCGCGTGGACAAGTGGGGACCGGGCACGCGGATCCCCGCGTTCGTGATCTCCCCGCAGCTGACCCGTCCCTTCACTGTGGACCACACGCCGCGGGACACCACGTCGATCATGGCGACCATCGAGCACCGGTTCCACCTGGCGCCGTTGGGCTCCCGGGATGCCCGTGAGGCCGATCTGCTGCACATCCGATGAGAGTCGCGGTCGTGGGCGGTGGCGTGCTCGGCATGTCCATCGCCCACCACCTCGCGCAGCGTGGGGCCTGGGTCGTGCTGGCGACCGAGAATGCCTTGGCCAGTGAGGCATCCGGGCGGTCGCTGTCCTGGTTGAACTCGTGGGCAGTGCGATCTCCTTGGTACCACGAGCTTCGGCTCGAAGGGATCGCGCGATACCGTGCGTTGCAAGCTGGTGTCGGCGACTCGTGGCTGCGCTTCGACGGCGGGCTGGCGTGGGGTGACACCGACGAGATCTACGCCCATCACCAGGCAATCGGGTATCCGACAACGCCGGTCTCCTCGGCCAAGGGCGTTGTGCTCCCACCGGATGGGGCGTTGTTCAACCCCCTGGAGGGGTGGGTCGACCTGCCCTCGCTGATCGCCCATCTGCGCGAGCGGTTCCCCGGCCCGATCGTCGAGCACGCGGGCCCGGTCCGGCTGGTCACCGAAGGCTCCCGGGTGGCCGGGATCCACACCTTCTCACAGTTCTACGGGGTCGACGTCGTCGTGCTGGCCACCGGTGCCGCCGTCCCTGTCGAGTTGGGACAGTTCGGGCTGTCCATCGGCGCGGCCACCGCCCCGGCCGTTCTCGTGCACACCGCACCCGTGCGGACGGATCTCAAGGCCGTCGTCAACACGCCCGAGATCTCCATCCGGCCGACACCCAGCGGTGGCCTCGCACTCGGCGCCGCTTGGGCCGAGAAGGAGGTACGCGCCGACCACGGCGTCGATCAGTCTACTGTGGACAAGATGCTGGCCGCCGCTCGCTCGGTGCTGACCGGTCACCCCGAACTGTCCGCTTCCTTTGTCGGCGCCGGTCTCAAGCCCATCCCGGCCGACGACGAACCGGTCCTCGGCCCGGTACCGTCGGTCGACCGGCTGTACGTCGCCTTCACCCACAGCGGCGCCACTCTCGCCTTGATCGTCGGCGAACTGGTCGCCGGTGAGATCATCACCGGCGAAGCCGATCCCCGGTTGGCGCGCTACCGCGTCGACCGGTTCGTCACCACCTGATCGTCACGGTGGTGAACCCGAGGCGGGGCTTGAGTTTGAGCAGAGTCCCGCCGAAGGGCGCGGGCTTCGTGGTCCAGCCGGTGGATTTGTCGGTGAGCTGCGTGGTTTCCGCGGTGGGGCGGCCGTCGATGAGGACCTGCTTGGGGCTGGTCTGGGTGAGCAGGAGCTGGGTTTCCTGCGGGGCGGCGGTGAGGAGGATGGTCGTGGTGTGGTTCGCCGTGCCCGCGAGGAGGGTGCCGCCGGTCGGGCTGGTGACGACGGTGTGGCCCGGAGCGGGCGCGTACGTCCAGCCGGTGCGGTCTTGGCGGTCGAGGTCGTTGAGGTTCCACGGTTGCGGCCAGACGCCGTCGATGCGCTGGTTGAACCCGATCGCCGCGCCCGCGCGCAGGTAGAGCGGGAAGTCGTCCAGTGTGGACTGTTTGACGATGTGCGTGCCACCGTTCTGGACCTGGCCGGTGTAGAGGTCGATCCATTGGCCCTGGGGGAGATAGACGTCGACGGGCGTGGGTCGACCGGCGGCGGCGTCGGTTTCGTTGCGGTCCGCGGAGACCGGGACGGCCAGCAGGTCCGTGCCGATGAGCATGTGCTGGTCGGCGGTCCAGGCCTGTTCGTCGTCAGGGTAGTTGTAGGCCATCGGGCGCACGATCGGTTCACCGGTGCGGGCCGAGTGCTGGGCGAGGCCGTAGAGGTACGGGAACAGCGCGTAGTGCAGGAGAACGTTGCTGCGGAAGCGGTCCACGGTCTTGTCGTCGTACAACCACGGCGTGGCGTTGCGCCCGGCGCCGCCGACCTCGAACACCGGTGAGACCGCGGAGAACTGGCTCCAGCGGGTGAACAGCGTCGGGCTGGGCGCGCCGGAACCGCCACCGTTGAACCCGCCCGTGTCGGTGCCCCACGCGGGATGACCGGACAGCCACGAGTTGAGTCCACGCCGGACGGACAGCCGCATCCCGTCGTAGGTCGCCTGTGGGTCGCCGCCCCAGACACCGTTCACAATGGACGGCAGCCCGGTGTAGCCGCCGCGCCAGAGTGTGGTGAACTCGGTGCCGTAGAGCTTGCGCAGGACGTCCGTTGTGGACTTGGCGTAGCGGACCGGGTTGGTGTTCATCAGTTCGGTACCCGGCCCGGCGGCGAACGTCGCGTCCTCCAGTTCGAACTCCTCGCCGCGGTCGCCCTTGACCATGTCGATGCCGAGCGAGAACAGCTTCTCCAGCTTGGCCTCGAAGTGCGCGCGGGTGGCCGGGTTGGTCAGGTCGAGCTGCAGAGGGTCGGTGGTCCGGCTGGTCTGGATGAACGACCCGGGTGGGTAGTCGGTCTTCGGGCATGGCCGCTCGGCGGCGACTTCGCGGACATGCGGCGAAACCCAGATACCCAGGTGAACGCCCTTCGACCGCAGATCGGCCACCATCTGCCGGGGATCCGGGAACTGCACGGGATCGAACTCCAGGGTCCCGTTGCAGGCGTAGCGGCTGTTCTGGCTCTCGGTGGGCAGCTTGGTCGAGGTCTCCCAGGGGTTGTCGATCCACTCGGTCGCCATCGGGATGCCCCGGTTGAGCATCTGCTGGACGTCATCGACGACCGTCGCCTGGTCCTTGACCGTGTCCCGCCAGTGGGTCAACGCGAACTGGCGCGTGGGTGGAAGCGTCGGCAATCCGGCCTTCGCGCTGTACGCACGGACCACATCGGACGGTCCGCCCGCGTAGATCTCGTAGTCGAGCTTGTTGGTCTTGAAACAGAGCTGGGTCCGATCCGGCTGTCCCAACTGGACCGGGCACTGCTCCGGGGTCGTCGAGCAGCTCGGCGGGTCGTCGACCGCGTTCGGGAACGCGATGCGCCCGATGGCCTCCGTGTCCGGGAACACCGCGTACCGGTGCGAACTCAGGAAGAACGGGCTCGGTGCGCCGGACTTGTTGCACCGGGCCAGTGCGGACGCGCCGGTGAAGTAGGCCTTGTTGAGCAGAACCCGGTGCCGCAGGTCGGTGAAGATGAAGTTCGACCCACCGCCCAGGAAGTGCTCACTGTCCTCGCCGGTGAACGTCTCGTACACCTGTGTCACGTCAAGCGCGGGCGTCAGCCGCCACTCCACCCGGATCCGTTGCGGTGTCGCCCGAACCGTCACCTGGGCGGTGCGGGCCGGTTCGTCGGTCGCGACCGTGTAGACCGTCGAACCGCGATCATGGCTGGTACGCAACAGGTTCGTCAGCCGATGGGTCGTGCCGTCCTGCAACGCGTACGCCATCCGCCCGCCGGGCCCGGCCGCATCACCGGTCTGGCCGATCAGCGCCCGGTCGCCGTCGAGGAACTGAAGCCGGAACGGCGCGTGCTCGACCTGCCAGTGCAGCCCGGGAACCGTCGCCCCGGCCGCGGCCGGCACGCCCAGCGCCAGCAGCGCGACCGCCGTGACCACCCGACCCCATCGCCCCATGACCGACCTCCCTGTCGACGTGAAGGCACCATACCCATCCGATGTCTTCGGGCGAAAGGTCCGAAGAAACGAAATGTATTCGTTTACATCCACGAACACATCCAATGGGTCAGCGCATGGAGTCGCGGAAGGCGCCCGGGGTCGTGGCGGTGTGCCGGGTGAAGAACTTGCCGAAGTTGGTCGGTTCGGTGAAGCCGAGCTGGTGGGCGATCCTGGCGACGGGGTCGTCGGTGTGCGCGAGCAGGCGTTTCGCTTGCAGGATCACGCGTTCGTCGATGAGCTGCTTGACCGGCTGGCCGGTGGCGTCCAGGCAGGCGCGGGTCAGCGTGCGAACCGCGTAACCGAGGCGGGCGGCGTAGTCCTCGGCGCGGCGGGTGGTGAGGTAGGAACGCTCCAGCTCGGCCAGGAACCGGGTGTAGACCTCGTTGCCGGTCCCGGAGTCGACGTGCGGCAGCCGGTCGATCTCCACCAGCAGCGCGCCGAGCAGGAACTGCAGGATCTCGCGGGAGACGTCGGGGTGCTGGTACTCCGCGATGAGCTGGCCGAACAGCACGTCGATCGCCGGGCCGGCCGCCTCCCACCGGGTCGGGCCGCGCGCGGAGGTGAGCAGCCGGCCGGCGGCGCCGAACCGCGGCGGGAACGCGGCGGTGAACACCATCATCGGGGCGTCCAGCTGCGTGTCGGCCTCGAACCGCTGGACCTGGCCCGGCCGGATCCATAGCAAGGTGCCGGGGGAGCAGGGGTAGGTCACGAAGTCCACGGTGTGCTCGCCGTGGCCGGCGCGGACGAGGGCGATCGAGTGGAAGTCGGTCCGGTGCGGGTTCAGCGCCCAGCCGACCGGGACGCGCCGCGACACCGCCGCGATGGACATCGCCTCGAAGTCCAGGCCAGGGCCGCGCGGCGGGGCGAAGCCGACCGCGGGGATACTCATGCGCACCTGTCCACATGTCCGAGAATGACCATTGACGGACCTCAGCGTACCTCGATCAGCAGTGGAATCCGCACGATCCTGTGGTGGTCAAGACCGTGACCGACCATAAGGAGTGAGTCCCATGCGGGGCGCGATCACCGTGATCGACAAGGGCACCGTGAAGGTGCACAGCTACATGTCACCGGCGGACAGCCTGAACGTGACCACCCAGCTCATCGAAACGCCCGGCCGGGTGATCGCCGTGGACGGGCAGTACGCGCTGGCCTACGCCGACGAGGTCGCCGAGTACGCCAAGAGCCTCGGCAAACCACTGGACCGGGTGATCATCAGTCACGCTCATCCGGACCACTTCCACGGCGCCGGCCGGTTCGGCGTGCCGATCCACTCGCTGGCCGCGGTGCGCGACCAGATCAAGGCCCAGGGCGACGGCCAGGACCCGAGCGGCGCGGTCATCCCGGCCGATTCGTTCCTGCCGACGGTCGCCGTCGAACCGGGGACCGAGGTCATCGACGGCGTGACGTTCGTGTTCGAGGCGGTCCGCGGCGGCGAGGCCGCGGACGAACTGGTCATCCGGCTGCCCGAGCACGGCGTGCTGGTCGCGCAGGACCTGGTCTACAACCGCACCCACCTGTTCATGGGCAACAACGATGTCAAGGGCTGGCAGGTGGCTGTGGACAACTTCGCCGCCGAGACCGGCTACGACACCATCCTCGCCGGGCACGGCCTGCCCGCCGACCGCGGTGTGCTGGCCGAGCTGACCGAGTACCTCACCGCCGCGCACGAACT
>CBIMJO010000007.1:0-24098 GCA_966244135.1 uncultured Actinocrispum sp.
TATCCGGACAAAGCATCGGTGAGCCCATGCGGACCTGAGCGGCTCGGCTGTTCGGACGATTTCGCCGAATTCGGGAAACCACGCGCTGAAGGCAGGCGTCGAATGGCTGCTGACGCTCGTGAAGGGGTGGGCGATGAGTGAGCCGTTCTCCGATCCGGCCGCGGGGCTCGACCGGCTGGTTGATCAATTGCGGGTCAAGGCCGGGCGATACCAGGCGATGCAGGCCCAAGCCGGTCAGGTCGCGGTGACCGAGGAGTCCACGGATGGGCTTGTCACCGTGACCATTGATGCCACGGGGAACGTGACCGACCTGCACATCTCGGACGCGGTGCGGCAGATGTCCGGCGAGCAGGTGGCCGCGGCGGTTTTGTCGACGCTGCGCACGGCACAGTCGCGGTTGCCGGAACGGTTGCGCGAGGTCATGGCCGCCACGATCGGCGACGACCAGTCGACGATCGACACCATTGTGGGCAACTACCGGGCGAAGTTCCCGGTGCCGCCCGAGTCGTCGCCGGGCGGCGGCGAGCAGGACGACGGTTGGGACGACCGGCCGCTCATGCGGCGGCAGTGAGGGGTGGCGACGATGCCGGACGGGTTCGGGGTCGACCCCGCTGAGCTGGGGGCGCACGCCAAGACGGTCGACCAGGTCGCGGCAACGCTCGGCCAGGCGCTTTCCGCGGCGGAGCAGGTGACTCTGGGCGTGCAGGCGTACGGGCTGATCTGCGGGCCGTTGTTCGTGCCCATCGTGCTCGCGGTCAGCACGCCGGGCGTCGTGATGCTCGCGGCGGCGGAGGAAGCGATCAAGTCGGTGTCCGGCGGCCTGACGAAGACCGTCGCGCACTACCAGAACGTCGATCGGGTCCACGCGAGGAACTTCGCCGGAGTCCGGGAGGACCTGCCGTGAGCAACCCTCTCGTCGCGGAGAAGCACGACTCGACGACGTGGCACACCGGCCTGACGCTGATCGACGACGCCAGCAGTGTCTACAGTGGAATCGAGTCGGGCAGCTGGATCGAGGGCGGCATCGGCGCGCTGGGCGCGGGGCTGGATCTGCTCACGATGGCGATGAACCCGGTCGGCACGCTGATCTCCTACGGCCTGAACTGGTTGATCGAGCACGTCAAACCGTTGCAGGACGCGCTGAACCACCTGGCTGGGGACGCCGACCAGATCGCCGCATACGCCCAGACCTGGAAGAACGTCGGCGCCGCGGTGGCGAAGGCCGCCGGCGACCTGAACGTGAGCGTCATCCAGGACACCGCGAACTGGACGGGCGCGGCCGCGGACACCTACCGCGCCAACATCATCGACAAGGTCCACCACCTCGACGCGGCGACCAAGTGCGCGAACGCCATCGGCACGGTCGTGCAGGTCGTGGGCGTGATCACCGGTGCGGTCCGCGCGCTGGTGCGGGACATGGTCACCCAGGCCATCGGCGACTTCATCCAGGACGCCCTCGAGGAGGTGTTCAGTCTCGGGCTGGGCACCCCAGTAGTGGTCGCCCAGGTCGTAACGCAGGTGGCGCAGTGGATGGAGAAGATCAGCGCGACGATCAAGAAGCTGATCAACTCCGTGAAGGCGCTCCGGCCGTTGATGAGCAAGCTCGAGGAGATCTTCGCTGCCGTCAAGAAGGCCATGAACGCGTTGCACGGCCACCTCAACGAGGAACCGCACGTCCGCAATGCCGACGGCACCCACGTTTCCGCGGCCGACGACGTCCCCAAAGGACACGAGGCCGGGCCTGGCGATCATGGGACGACGCCGCAGCACGCCCACGACGATGGGCTGTACAGCCGCGTTCCCGAGGGCGGGAAACCGCAGCCGTGGCCGCCGGAACGCCGTGACCCGAACCTGGAGTACTGGGACGGCCCCGGCGAAAGCGGGAGGTTGAAGAACAGCGCCGCCAATGTGCGCGCGGTCAAGGAGAAGTACGGCATCGACATCCACCCGAATGCCAAAGTCAAGATCAATAACGGCCTTCGAGGTGCCTACGGCGAAACCGTTCCAAACCCACGTGGCGGCGGCGCCCGGATCGACATCGGCCCAGCCGCGTTCGTCAACGAGGAGCAACTGGCCCGTTCGCTGTATCACGAGAACATCCACGCGAACCAGCTCGCCGGGAACCGCTGGCGCTACCCTTCAACGTCGGCCGGACACGACGCCTGGGAAGACGCGGCGCACGCGGGCGACCGGCAGTGGTGGCAGAACCATCCCCTCAACCAAGGGCAGGCGAACTGATGGCGGCAATCCAGCATGCGTCCTACCAAGACTGGTGGCAGGCCTACGGCGACACCTACGAAGCCCTCCCCAACCCCCCAACTCTCGCGTGCCCGAACTGCGCCCACCACACACTCCGCCTCGAGTTCATCGCCAACGAGTCCGACCGCATCGGCTACGCCAAATTCTGGTGCGAAACCTGCCTCTTCGGCATCCACATCTCCCGAACCTGGGTCCCCGAAGGCGTCACTTTCCACCCCATAGGCACACCCCGCGAAACCCCCCTCCCCGACTACACCCTCGTCCACCCAGACCCCACAACCACCACCAACGAAAACACCATCGACGTCGACCTCTAAACCCAACCCATCTTTTAAGGCGGCGCAGCCGCCCAACCCGCTGGAACGCAAGTGAACGTAACGTGGGGGGTATGGGGGGCTCGGCCCCCCAAAAATAATGACGAACCCCAGGAAAGCCGCGAAGCCACCGCTAGGTGGCGAGCAGGCGTCCCCTACTGGGGTGAGTGACGGGACTCGAACCCGCGACTTCCTGGCCACAACCAGGTCTGACACTTGCGCTGACCAGCGATAAACGGTATCGATGCAGGTCAGGTGGTTGGTGCCCGTCGGTCTGTGTAGGCGACGAACAGGGCCTATGAGGACTCCTTCTCCCGGATTTCTCCCGAGGTGAGCCTCCTGGGCGATAGAGACGTGGGCGACCGGCGACATGGACATCGAGTAGCCGAGCCGGATGTTCGATCGGCATTGGACTTTTCGAGGTAGCCCGCCGAAAGCGCCTAGAGCATCTGGAGGAATATGTGGGTGCGATGCCATCTGAAATACTTCTCTCGCTCCTCGGTCCACCAAGGGGTCGAGCGATCCTTGATTAGCGTTCTAACTGCTGGTTCGATCTCGGGTTGCTCGCGCGTCTTATCGCTTGTCATGAGTTCACCGTCAGGACCGACCGCGATGAGCCCTGCCTCGAACAGCTGATCACAACCTAGCCCACAGGCCAACATGCCGACATTGTCGAAGTCGTGACGCTCGTCCTCGGTGCACTTCGACCGCTTTTTGATGTGAGCACCCTTGACCAACTCTTGTGACATTGCTCGTCCACATAGGGCGCATCGTCCCCCGCCGATTTCGATCAGCCGCTCTATGCCGCTGATCGAGCGTCGGCGAATGATCATCGGCAACGCCCTCTTCTGCCGATGAGCGTTCGACCGGCCATGCGCGACAGGTCTCAGTCGCTGATCGACGGTGAATCTTCTTCCCTGTCCTCCCGATAGCGCCCTCGTGCGCGCATGACTTCCAGTGCTGAGGCCGCGATCGGCTTGATTCGCTCGGGCCACCCCCACGCGATGAACTCCTCATCGGCCCGGACATGTGCTGTCTCAGCGCAGGCATCAAGGAGTACTCGCTGGACGCTGTCGAGGGCTGTCACCTCGGCCGGCGTGAGCGTCGACCACTCCCGCCACCGCCACGGCGCGTCATCGTCAATCGTGTCGAAGAACAAATTGATGTAGTCCCCGTACCCCAATCTGCGGACCCCATCGTCACCTTCAGCGAGATCTTCGAGTGCCTCCATCGCGCGGTTGCGCAGCCGCTGCAGAACGACCCGCTCACTCGGCTGGTCGTCGTCCACGCTCACATGCTAGTAGGGCAGCCGCACTTCGGTGATCTTCGGGTCTTGCGGGCCGGCGGCGGCAGGATCGCCGAGGAGAACCGCCTGCGCTCGCCGGTGTAGGTGTCCACCTCGGGCCTGCATCGCCCCGGCCAGCATCCGCCGGGCACCCTCCCGCACGATCTGGTCAATGAACGAACCCGGCGACGCCGACACGATCCCGCCCTCGTCGTTGGGATCATCGAGCGGTACAAGCAGTGTGGAAGCGCTCCCATAATCATCTGGTGAATATCGGCGCCAGTGGATCACCCCGAGCCGAACTCGCGAAGCAGTCCGGTGTAGTGCTTGGGCAGGGGAGCTGCGTATTCGCAACGGTCACCGGTTTGCAGGCCCATATGGACCAACGACTGCACCTGCAGGGTCGCTGCCTGTACGCCGTCCACGACAGGCACGCCGACCTGCGCGGAGATCTCGGCACACAAAGCGGTCAGGCCCGCGCAGCCGAGCACGACGGCGTCCGAGCGATCGTCGGCGACGGCCGTCCGGCACGCCTCGATGACCTTCTTGACCGCGTCGGGGTCGGATTCGAGCTCCAGAACCGGGATGTCGCAAGCGTGGACGCCCCGGCACTGCCGCGTGACGCCATACCGGTCGGCGAGGTCCCACGCGCGGCCACATGTGCGTTCCAGGCTCGTGACGACACTGAAACCACGGCCGAGATACGTCGCCGTACGCATCGCGGCCTCAGCGATCCCGGCGACGGGGCCGCGCGCGAGTTCGCGCGCGGCCTCCAGACCGGGATCGCCGAAGCAGGCGATGACATAGCCGTCGATACCGTCCCGTTCGCCGGCCGCGATCTCGGCGAGCACGCCGGGAACGCTGAGCGCCTCGTCGTAGTGGCTCTCGATCGACTCGGGCCCCATGGCCGGGCTGACCGCTTCTACGGTCGTGCCAGGCCCGGCGATCGCACGAGCCGACTGTCCGATCAAGACAGTCATCGACATGCTGGTGTTGGGGTTGATGACCTTGATCCGCATTGTTATCGGGACGCCACCTGCCGCCGGGCGAGCACGGCGAAGACCACGAGTCCCAAGGCCATCCCGATGAACCAGGTGTACTGGGCGGTGGTCTTCATGCCGGGGCCGTCGGTCCAGAGCACGGGAACCATGGCGACCGCGGCGCCGACTGCCGTGGCGATGATCGCCGGCGGGTTGTAGCCGTTGCGGAACCAGTATTTCCCGCTCCTGGACAACGTGAACAGGTCGTCGATCGAGACCTGCTGCCTGTTGACCAGGTAGTGGCCGGCAATCAGCACGCCGAACAGCGGTCCGATAAAAGCACCGAGCGTCTCCAGTGTGTAGTGGATGACTTCCGGGCTGTTGTACAGGTTCCACGGCGTGATCAGCACCGAGCCGACCGCCGCGATCATCCCGCCCGCGCGCCAGCTGATCCGTTGTGGACTGACGTTGGAGAAGTCGAACGCGGGCGAGATGAAGTTGGCGACGATGTTGATGCCGATCGTCGCGACACTGAACGTCAACGCGCCCAGCGCAATCGCGAACGTGCTGTCGATCCGGGCCACGGTCGCCACCGGATCGGTGATCAGCTCGCCGAACACCGGGATGGTCAGTGACGCCGTGACCACTACGAGGATCGAGAACACCAGGAAGTTCACCGGCAGCCCCAGCAGGTTGCCGCGCTTGACCGCCGCGAAAGACTTGCCGTACCGGGAAAAGTCGCCGAAGTTCAGCATCGGCCCGGAGAAGTACGACACGACGAGTGCGATCGCACCGAGCATGACCGGCACGGCGTCCAGCCCGGTGTAGCGCACGTCGCCGAGGCTCAGGTCGATCGCGCCCCACCCAGCCTTCACGATCAGATACCCGGTGAGCAGGAACATCACCACGTACACCGCCGGCCCGCAGAAGTCGATGAACCGGCGGATGGTCTCCATCCCGGTCCAGAACACCGCGGCCTGCAACACCCACAGCAACGCGAAGGAGAACCAGCCCAGCAAGGACAGGCCGAGCAACCCGTACTGGCTGACGTCCGCGTACGGCATCAACCCGGGAAAGAGCTTGAGCAGCACCACGTCCAGCGCCGCGGATGCCAGGTAGGTCTGGATTCCGTACCAGGCGACGGCGATGAGCCCGCGGATGATCGCCGGGATGTTCGCCCCCAGCACGCCGAACACGCTGCGGCAGATCACCGGATACGGCACCCCGGTGGCCTGGCTGGGCTTGGCCACCAGATTGCAGAAGACGTACACGATGCCGATCCCGATCAGCAGCGAGACCAGCACCTGCCAGCTGCTCAGCCCGAGCATGAACAGGCTGCCCGCGGTGACGTACCCGCCGACACTGTGCACATCGGACATCCAGAACGCGAAGATGTTGTACGAGCCCCAGCTCTGCTTCTCCAGCGGCGCGAGGTCCGCGTTGGTGAGCTGGGAGTCGTAACCGGGTTTGATCACGGCCGGTGGTGTGTGTTGCGCAGTCTCCGTCATGGCGGCGCTCCTAGCCTGGTGGTGCAGCAAAGGTAGGAGCGCTGTGTTACGTGGCCATCACCTGAATCGTATATTCTCCTCGTCTGCGAAAAGCCCGGTATGTCTGGGTACCGACTGCAGCGACAACCGCAGTCGCTCGTGATGCGCCCGCGCCGCCTCGAGTAACGCCGCGTCGTCCCGGGCCACGAAGGCCGCCAGCATGTCGTCGTGATCCCGGTGCAATGTGGCCCGTTCCTCTTCGGGCACATGCGCCATCGGCTGCAACGGCTCGGTGAGGTTCCAGGCCGCCTCGAACATCCCCAGCAGCCGCCGCATCCCGCACGGATTCACCAGTGCCATATGGAAACTACGGCTTTCCCGGTGATACGCCCGGACATCCTTCGCGACCACTGCGCGTTCCAACGCCTGGTAAGCCTCGCGAGCGCGCTCGTCATCCGAAGGCCCGGCCGTCGCAACGGCCGCCGTCAGCGCTGCAGTCTCCAAGACGCCACGCACGAGGTACAGCTCGTGCAGCTCCGCTGGGGTTATCTTCGCGACTCGGTACCCCGAGTTCGGGCGGTGCTCGACGAGTCCTTCGCCGATCAGCGTCTTGAGCGACTCGCGCACCGGAATCCGGCTGACGCCGAATATGCGCGCCACCTCGTCGAGCGGGATGGGCGTGCCCGGCGGCACGCCTCCATCCAGCAAGCACCGGCGCAGCTCGTCGAGGATCATCGCCTGCGAGCTGCCCGGCTGCGCACTCACCAGCCGCGCGATCAGCACGGACCGGTGTCTCGGCCCTGGCATCGTGGCAGGCTACCTGAGAGTGCGGCGGGCGAGCCTGCGATGTTCAACGGCCGGATGCAGCTCCAGCCGCGGCAGGCCGTCGTCGAGGTTCACGCCGAGTGCATCGGCGGCCTGGCCCAGCCGGTAGTACCGGGTTGTCCTGTTAGATGCCCGCCACCAGCGCCGTCATCGGCTGATACGCGATCGGTGAGGGCAGTTCGGACAAGGTGATGTGAGTGATCACAAAGGACACTCGCTCATGCCGATGGGCGGTCACGGTCAGGAGACCGTCGGCGGCCAGCGATGCCCGCGGCACTCGTCCCAGGACGCGAATCCGGCTGGGGATCATGGACAGGGTTGGAGTGGTCGGTTTGATTCCGACGTGGCTGAACATCTATGCCTCAACACCGCACCGGGCTACACTTCTACTGAAACAGTCGTTTCAGTAGAAGTGGGTTGGCCGTGACGCCTCACTCCGAAGACTTCTCCCTCACCCGCCGAAACGCCCTGGTCACCGGATCAGTCCGTGGACTGGGACTGGCGATGGCGCGCGGTATGGCCAGGGCTGGGGCGCGGGTAGTGCTCAACGGACGCGACCCGGTGACGCTGGACCAGGCGGTGGCACGATTGCGAGGCGACGGACTCGACGTCACCGGCGCAGCATTCGACGTCACCGACCACGGCGCAGCCAATGACGCGGTGACCGCGCTGGGCGACATCGACATACTGGTCAACAATGTCGGGCATCGAGACCGGCGCGGCGTCGGCCAGTTGACGCCCAAGGACCTGACCCAGATGCTGGACGTCCATCTGACCTCGGCGTACGCCTTGTGTCAGACGGTCGCCCGCGACTTGACCGACCGCGGAAGACCGGGACGGATCATCAACGTGTCCTCGGTCATCGGACAACTCGGCCGTCTCGGCGACGTCGCCTACGCCACGGCCAAGGCCGGGCTCGACGGGCTCACCAGGGCCCTTGCCGCCGACCTTGGCCCTCACCGCATCACCGTCAACGCCGTGGCACCGGGCACCTTCGCCACCGAGGTCAACACCCACCTCGCCGAAGACCCACAATGGGCACGCTGGCTGAAAACCCGGACAGCTCTCGGCCGCTGGGGACGACCTGAAGAGATCGCCGGCATCGTCACCTTCCTTGCCAGCGACGCCGCGTCGTTCATCACTGGCCAGACCCTCGCCGTCGACGGTGGCATGACCACGAAATTCTGAAACCAGGCGCCACGCGAACGACCCAACCTGGACTTGTCCCACCAGATCCGGACCCGTTGGCGTCGATCACATCGATTCCAGATGCGGACCTCTTGCCTGACAATGACTTCGCCGCTCCTGCGCGACGGACGGCATCCCCCGGCCCGCCACAGCACAGCGTTCGCCCGCAGGCCGACCTCTGCGCGCTCAACACCACTTGGCCACCATCGACGGCTGCGGAGTCCACAATGGATGACCTGATCGGATGCGGGTTCCATGGGATGCGCACTGCATGGCGTCAGTGATCTGTGACGGTGTGGCGCAGCCGTGCGGTGTCGATGTTCTGGTTCGAGGAGGCGCTGCAGCCCAATTCCGCGTAGTTGTCCAACGATGGCGATGGGGTCGGTGTCCGGACGCCGCCACAGCCGTCAACCTGATCCGCCTCGACACCTGGTGGACCGGCACCTCACTCCCACCAGCCCGCACCTCCCACCTCGCCCGCCACATGATCAACAATTGGCCCACCAGGGTCTTCCGGGAACCAATGGCCTCCACGATCACCGGGGTGATTCACCTTCCTGTCCTTCCTCCGACACCGCAACCGCGCCTGACCGGATCGACGGTGGAGCCGCGAACTTCCCTTCACAGAGCCGAATCCGCCAATCAGCCGACTCCGCCGGGCGGTCGCGCGGGCTACCGTGACAGGTGACCGGCGCGCCCCGCGCACACCCTGCACGGCTGGCCAACGGTGTCACTGGAGGAAGCCATATGACCCTGCCCAAGTTGTCCACGCCGCGCCGTCTCGCCGCGGCCACCGCGCTGATGGTGGGCGCCACCATGCTGGTCGCCGCGCAACCGGCCGCCGCCACCCCGACCGGCTGCTCGTTCTGGTACGTGGGCCGGGGCATCGTGCGTGCCACGTGCACCGGCGGCACCGGAACCGTGACCGCGTTCGGAACGTGCAACGACTGGGGGTCCGGCGACTCCTGGTACACCGAGGGCAATGCCGTCCCGCCCGGCCAGATCTCCGAGGCATGGTGCCCGAGCGGCCCGCTGCGCGGCATCACCGAGGGCGGCTACTACACGACCGACTGACCAGCGTCCCGCCGTGTCCTGATCGTGCTGGACAACGCCATGTCCACCGAGCAGTCCCGGCCGCTGCTGCCCGGTGCCGCGGGCTGCGCCGCCCTGATGACCAGCCGCAACGACCTGCTCGGACTCACCGCGCTGGACAGGGCCCTGGCCGGTGCGCCTGGACATCCTGCCGCCGACCTCACCCACTGGTCGACGCGCTGGTGCTGGCATCCCCGGACTGACTGCGGACGCCTGATTCAAGTGCCGCCGGCGGGATCGCCACAGGATCCGGCCTGGGCTGACCACCCTTGTGCACTGGCAGGCTGGTGATCGAGTCATCCTTCGGGCTTTGCGACCGTGGGTGATGCCCGTCTGGGGCCGGTCAGTGCCGTCCGACCCCAGTTCAGTGCGAGTGTGCTTTACGCGCTGGCGAAAGGGGATCGCTGGCTACCGTGCGCCCCAGGGCAGGGTCGATCCTTGATGATCGCCCGAACAGCGGCGCTGAACGGTTTCCTGGGCGACAACGAGCTAGTCCAGGCGAGACAGGTGTCTCATGCCCGCGCCGCGCGTCTCTCCGCGCGTCCGCACACGCCGAGAAGCGGCGTGTCGGAGTGTGGGCATGGATCCACTTTCGCGATCGGGCCGAAGCGGTCACCTTACGAGTGACCACAAAGGACATACGCTCATGCCGTGGGGCCGTTGCGTGCCCTCAGTTCCGATCACTCACCGGGTCGACCCTGACATTCGCATTGGTGCCAGTGCGCGGTGACGAACCAGGCAGGTGCAGATCGCCGATCAGGAACATTCCGTCGCCTTGGCCTGTTGACGCTGCGGCTACGTGGTTGGCGAGTTCGGTACTTGGCCACTGGGTGCGGGTGGACCAGCGTGCACCGGAGAGCAGGGTTCCGGACAGCGTGGCGTCGGCCAGCAGGGCGCCGTCGAGGTCGGCGCGGTCGAGGGTCGCGCCGGTGAGATTGGCGTTGACGAGTTGGGTGCCGATCAGCGAGGTTGCGGACAGGTCCGCATTGGTGAAGTCGACGCCCATCAGTTCGGCCTTGTCGAGCGTCGCACGGAACAGCGAAGCCCCGGCGAAGTCGGCGCCGAGCAGGAGTGCATCCGTCAGGTTCGCGTCGTCCAGGTCGATGCTGACCGTCCAGAACATGTCCGGCCGGTCCGGTCGGCGGTGCGTGTAGAGGATCTCCTGCGCGGCGCGGCGCACCTGCTTCTCTTGCCGCGTGTCGGCGTCCTGCTGTTCGGCGAATGGCATTCGGAGGTAGGCACACACGACGTTCACAATGGTCTGTCGCTGTGACTCGGCTATCTCGCCCAGCCTGGCCAGCGCGTAGAGTCCGGCGAGGCGGACCGGCGCGCGGTCACTGCCGAGCTGATCCGCGGCTTTCGTGTACAGCTCGGTTATGCGCCGTTCGCTCGCGTCGTATTCGGCGCGCTCGGCGATCTGCTGCTGATGCTGCAGCGTCAACTCAGTGGACCGCTGCCGTCGCGCGGCGAGCAGTAGTGCGATCGCACCGCCGGTGCCGACCACTACCGCGCCCACGGTCCGCACTGCCTCCAGCCGTGCCAGGTCCTGAGGAGTGCCGGTGCCGTACAGCACCAACAGGACTGTCAGGATGGCACCGCCGATGAGGATGACTGTGATCGCACCGACAGTGATCGCGCGATTGGTCAGTGGCTTCGGCGCCTCACCATCACGACTCACAGGCCGAGACTAGCCCGGGCTACGGCCCCTGGGAGCAACGACGCCAGGATGACCATGGGATCGCCGAATGACGCCGGGACCCGCCCACTCCCTCACGCACATAGGCCACAACAGGACTACGACACCCAATCGAGTGAACCTGTTCGCGCAGATACGGACATCCGCTCATGCTTGATATGCGGGTGATCTTCGCGGGTTTCCCGGCGGGTCTGCGTGGCCTGTCGTCCGCGGGGACGGAAGGTTCCGCATGGCTGCTATCACTCCGTGTCTGACTCGGTCGACAAACGCGCATGGAGAGCTGCTGGTGCGTCTGGGCGTGCCGGTACTGGATGACTATCTGCGGTTCGTCGCCTGGAGCCAGGAGCGCGAGCTCGCACCGCTGGCAGCGGGGCGAGCAGCGGACACGCCGATCCACGCCGCGCCGAGCGGCCGGACCGCCCAGGCGAGATCCTCACGGCCCAGCGCGCCCGCGATGCAGAGCACCTGGCCGCTGCCCCGATCCGGTCGGCTCCAGGAACACGCCGGGCGGATGCGCGTCGAAGTGGGTGATCCACGGCTGCGGCTGGTCGATCAGGATGTGCGTGATTGCCGCTGCACCGAAAATGTATTTCCGTTGCAGACCCTCGTGGCATCTTTCGCGGACTGGCGGTGGCCCGCCGCCGCGAGACGATGAGGGGATGCCATGAGACAACCGAGCAAGCTGCGCCGGGCGGCGATCTACGGCGTCGCGGGGCTGGCCAGCGCGGCGATCGGCGTGACCGCCGTCAACTCGTTCGCCAGCGCGGGCGCCGACCAGGCCGAGCCGCAGAACAGCGCCCAGGCCGCTGGCAATCAGGCCGCAGCGCCGCAGACCGCTGCGCAGGCCAAGCCGCCTGCCGCCGCACAACCCCAGGTACCACCGACGCTCGCCGTGAAGACCGCGCCTCAGCAACCCCCCGCCGTGAAATCCGCTGTAAAGGCCGCCGTGAAGCACACCGCGAAGCCTGCTGTGAAGACGACGGCGGTGAGGACAGCTCCGAAACCCTTGCTCAGGAAGAAGGTCAAGGCGGTCAGGCACCAGAAGTCCTTGGCACCAGTCAAACGGGCTACTGTCACCGAACAGGCGGTCGTCAGGCCGCACAACCTCAAGCTCGCGACCGTCAGGAAACCCTTCACCGCCAACGCCGCGACGGTCATCGGCAACGCCCAGAAGGCGCTCGACCAGGCGGGCCGAGACCTGGCTTCGGCGCGTCAGAACCTCGACAAGGCCAAGGCGGAGGTCGACAGCCTCCGCAAGGCCCGGCTGCCGAAGGCGCCGTTCGCCTCGCCGAAGGTGTCGCCGGCCCTGGCCAAGCGGCTCGCCGAGCATCGTATCGGCCAGACCAAGAAGACGCCCGTGAAGAACACCGCGCACAAGAAGGGCTGACGTCGTGGACGACAACGGTTACACGCGTCCGCCGGTGCCGGGCGAGGGCGACAGTCCGACTGTGCTGTTCGGCGCCGAGACCGAGGAAACTCTGGAAACCCACTACCTGGTGATCCCGGACGAGGTGTGGCGTCCGGAGACCGAGGAGGAGACGCCCTCCAACGAGGGCCAAGAACCATACGATCACGCCCAGGAAACCCCGGAACCGCACCACGAACCGGCGGGTCGTGCCACAGCGGGCAGCGTCGGCGGGGTCGTCGCCGCGCTGGTCGCCGGTGTGCTCCCCAGCCTGGTCGTCGGCCCGCCGGCCGCACTCGTGGCCGGGATCGTCACCGGGGTCATCGGCGGCCTGGTGGGACATGCCGTGGGCGTCGCGGTCCACGACCGAAGGCACGCGGCTGCGTGAGCCGCCGTGTCCGGCGCTACGCGGTCCTGGGGACGTGCTCGGCCGGCGCGGCACGCCGGGTGAAGTCGCGAACCGTGCTGTGCACGGCGTACCGGCCAGGCTCGGGCTGGCCGAGCAGGTGGTCGTTCGCCAGGTTCTCCAGCCGCTGCCGGGCTTCCGCCGCGCTGATCCCGGCCGCCTGGGCCGCGCGCGGGATGTCCAGCTCGCCGTCCGGCGCCAGACCGGCAGTGTGCAGCATCCGGCGTTCGGGATCGGCCAGCCGCCGGTAGGCCGACTCGATCAGCGCCGCGGCGCCCAGGCCCGGCTGGTCGGCGAAGTGCGCCACCAGCTGACTTGCCGTCCACTTGGGACGGTCACGGAACAGTGCGATCGCCGCCCGGATCGCGGTGGGCAGCCCGCCGCACAGGCGGGTGATCTCACCCAGGGCCTCGGGTTCGGCGTCGATCCGCCAGTCGCGGGCCCCGGCGAGGAACAGCGCCGCCGACTCCTCGTGGCCCAGCGGCTCCAGCGTCACACTGTCGACCGCGTCCAGCCGCAACCGGGAACGGCTGGTGACCAGCACCATGCAGCCCGGGGCACCGGGCAGCAACGGCTCGATCTGCCCGGCGCTGCGCGCGTCGTCCAGCACCAGCAACACCTGGTGCCCGGCAAGCTCCGACCGCCACACCGCGGCTCGTTCGTCCGTCGTGGCCGGGATGACCTGGTCGCTGATCCCGATGGCGCGCAGCAGACGGGCGAGGACGTCGCCGCTGGACCGACAGGCACTCAGGTCGATGAACAGCTGCCCGTCCGGGAACCGGCCGGCGAGCTCGCGAGCGACGTGCACGGCCAACGTCGTCTTGCCGACGCCCGGCATTCCGTCGATCACCGCGACCGGCACGCTCGTCGCACTGGACCGGCCCAGCTCGGTCAACCGGGCCACCTCGCCGGCCCGCCCGGTGAAGTCGGGCACGTCGCGGGGCAAGTCACACCGTGGACGCCCGAGAACCTGTTGATCGGTCAACGCGATCCGGTGCGCCTCGGCAAGCTCCTGCCCCGGCTCGACGCCGAGTTCGCCGGCGAGCACGGCGCGAGCCTGCTCGTAGGTCGCGAGTGCCTCGCTGCGGCGGCCCGCCTGGTGCAACGTCCGGACCAACCGTGCCCACGCTCCCTCACGCAACGGCCCTTCCGCCGTGACTTCCCGCAACAGGACGATCGCCTCCCGGTGCTGCCCCTGCCCGGCCAGCACGTCGGCGAGCGTCTCGCGCAGCTCCCACCGCGTCTCCACCAGGTTGACCACCAGAGGCTCCTCGGCCGCCGTGACCAGCTCGGGGAACGGGGTGTCCCGCCACAGCGCCAACGCGGCGGTCAGGTGCCCGGCCGCCGCCGGGAGGTCGCCACCGGCCATGGCCCGCCGGGCGTGGGCCGCGTGCTGTTCGAAGCAGTCCACGTCCAGCTCGCCGTCGGCGACCCGCAGCCGATACGCCCCCGCGCGGCTCTCGATCCGCACCCCGCCGGGCGCGGGCGGCAGGGCGCGCCGCAGCTGCCAGACGTAGCTCTTGATGTTGGACCGCACCGACGGCGGCGGCACCTGCTCGTACCAGATCACCTCGATCAGCCGGTCGCAGCTCACCCACTGTCCCGCGTGCAGCAGCAACGTCGCCAGCAAGGTCGCCGGTTTGCGGGTCACCCACTGGATCGGCGACTCACCCGGCCGCTGGGTCTCGAGCGGGCCGAGCACGCGGAAGAGCATCGCGGCACCTCCATGTCCTGGGCCGTCGACCGGGCACGACGGCGGCACGGCTCCACGATCGCAACCGGAACATGAGGATTCGATGTCATCAGGTCGTGCAGACGGCGCCCCGGACGGGTTTCGGCTCGCTCTGCAGCACCTGGCGGCCGTCGGTGCCCTGGATCTGGAAGCAGTACTTGCGGTTCGGATCGACCGGGACGCGCATCGTGCGGCCCTGGTTGGCGATGACCACCTTGGTTTCCTCGTTCTCCGCCGCCACGACGACGCCGAAGGTCAGACCCTGCGGGGCTTGCCAGGAAAGGTCGACGTACGTGCTCAGGTCGGCGGGATCGGCGAGGGTCAGCGCGACGGGAGCAGCAGGGGACGTCGGCTGCGAGGCGCCGTGGGACGGCAGGATCTCGGGCTCGGGGCGCAGGAGGAAGAACACCCCCGCCGCGAGCACGGCCGAACTCGCGGCGATCCCCAGGACGACGCCGATCCAGTTGCGCTCTTCCGGCCGCTGCTCGGCGATCTCGACGACCGCGGGGGCCTGCGTTTGCTCCGGGGCATCAGCCTGCGCGAGCATCTCGGTCAGCTGCCGCACCACGGCATCCGCCGTCGCCGGGCGGTCCGCCGGGTTCTCCGCCAGCAGCCGCTTGACCAGCCTGGCCAGCTCCGCCGGAACGTCGTTCTCCGGCGGGAAGGCGACCGGACCGTCCGGAGCATGCCCGGCGAGCGCCAGGAACAGCACGACGCCGATGCCGTACAGGTCTGTCCACTCGTCCCTGGTGCCGTCGCACCGGGTCTCCGGCGCCACGTACTCGGCCTCGTGGTCCATGTCCCGGGGGAACGCCTCGCGGAGTGCCAGCCCGAAGTCAGCCAGCACCGGCGCACCCGTCGGGTGGAGCAGGACATTGTGCGGCGTCACTCCACCGTGCACGACCCCGGCCCCATGTGCGGCGGCCACCGCGACAGCGACCGCGTGCCCGACCGCGAGCGCGTCCGCGACCAGCAGCTCGCCGCCGTCGGCCACCAGGCTGGCCAGCGACGTCGTGCAGAGTTCCATCTGCAGCGCGAACTTGCCGTCTTCCAGCACCATCAGCTCGTCGGCCAGCAGGAGCGGCACGGTGTCGCGCAGCGGGGCGAGCTTCGCCTGTTCCTCCTCGACCGCCGCCCGCACCAGTGGATCGGCCGCCCCCGGATACACCTTCAGCGCGACGTAGAGACCGCCGTAGACGGTCGCCGCCGGGCCGGAGCCGATCCGCACCAGCTCGTCGTCGATGGCCATCACGCTCACCGCAGACCTGCCGTGCGAACGGCCTTGCGGTACGCGGCCTCGGCCTCGACCGGCCTGCCGATCTGCTTGAGCGCGTCGATCAGCCGCAGCCACGTGTGTTCACGCGCGGGCTCCAGCGTGGTCAACGCGTGCAACAACGTCACCGAGTCCGCGAAATGACCGGCTGCCATCAATGCGTTCACGAGGCCGTCCAAAGCGGTCCACCGCAGCCCCGTCAGCCGAGCCGCCTCGAACCGGCTGTGGTACGTGTTCAGCGCCGCGAAGGGAGCACCACGCCACAGGTCCACGGCGTCGCGGAAGCAGGTGATGGCCGCCTCGGCATCGGTGGGCAGGGCCGCCCACCCCTCGTCGATCAGGTCCCCGAACACCGCGCTGTCCAGCTCACCGTCCGCGATGTTGATCCGGTACCGCCCGAACCTGCTGTCGATCCGCGCGGAGGTGTCACCGAACAACGGCGTGGTCCTGCGCAGGGCGTGCACACCCCTCCACAGCTCCGCCTCCGGCAAAGCCACCGCCCGATCCGGCCAGACAGCCTCGGCAAGGCTCTCGCTACTCACCCATTCGTTGGGCCGCAGCAAAAGCGTGGACAGCACACGCAGATGGTCCACATCGGTGATCTCGACCACCCGGCCGTCGGCGTGGTTGACCCGCAAAGGACCCAGTACGTGAAACAACATGGCTTGTGCTCAATCCCCGTGACTCGGCCGCAAGCCGAGCACGTACACACCCTCGCGGGGCGTCACCGGAGCGAGGACCTCGCCCTCCGGGGTGACCGACGAGGCCGACCGGGGTTGCATGAAATCCGTGGTGAGCCAGACGTCGTCGGTGGATTTCTCACTCCGGACAAGCCGACCTTGCGCGACTGTCTTCTTGGCCACGGATGCGGGTGCCGGTTTGGGTGGTGGGGCCGGTTTCTTGGGGGCCGAACCCGGCCGGAGGTCGCCGGACCGGAAGTCCGGCGCCGGCGCGGCATCGGCGTGCCCGGAGCCCAGGAGCGCGAAGGCGATGGCGAACAGGCCGCCGGACGCCGAGAACAGCACAGTTCGGTGCAGCCTCGTCATGCGAACGGTCATCGACGAACCTCCCTACCCCCACGGAATGCGCTGCCAGGCTGAACCCGGGCGGTGCAATGCCGGTACATCGGCGATACAGCTGCCCACCCACCCGGGCGGCCGGGCCCGGCGGGATGTCAGACTCGGGTGCCGAGACGGAGCGCGAGGATGGGCAGCACGATGGCGAGCGACCCGACACCGGGCGACCTGGTCCTGCTGGGCGAGGGACCGGCCGCCATCGTGTTCGCCGGGCTCGATGACGCCGGTGCCGCGTTCGCCGTCAAGGTCTACCGGGGCAGGCTGGACCGGCGGACCGGCGCCGAGCTCGAGACCGAACTGGCCGCGCTGCGCGTGCTGCGCCGAAGCGTTCCGGTGCTCGTCGCGGACAGCGTCGAAGAGGCGCACGACGGCCGGTGCGCCTTGCGGATGGAGCTGTGCGCGCAGTCGCTGAGCGAGCTGGTGGACTCCTTCGGCCCGCTGTCGGTGTCCGACGCGCTCACGTTGGGCGAGTCGCTCGCCACCACGCTGGTCGCCGCGCACCGGGCGGGGATCGTGCACGGCGGTGTCATGCCGGGCAACGTGTTGTTCCGTCCGTCGGGTGAGCCGGTGCTGGCCGACTTCGGGCGCACGCTGCGGCGCGCGTTACCGTACGAGGTCGACCGGGTCATCGACTTCGTGCCGCCGGAGACCCTGCGAGACGGTTCGATGGACGAACGCTCCGACCTCTACGGCCTGGGCGCGGTGCTGTACCTGGCGATCGAGGGGACGTCGCCGCACCGGAGCCGGCCCGGCGAGCAGCACGGCACACGGGTGCTGCGCGTGCTCGGCGAGACGGTGCCCGCCCCGCAACGGCCCGACGCGCCTGCCGGCCTCATCCACCTGGTGTCCGCACTGCTCGCCAAGGACCCCGAGGCCCGGCCGCTGGACGCGGCGACCGTCGCGGCACGGCTCGGCGCGATGATCGGCCCGGTCGTCCCGCCGGCAGCCGACGAACCGGCTTCGGTGAAGTTCCCGCGCGCGCAGGGCGGGCCGATCCTGGCTTACGGGCCGAAGGACAAGCAACGCAGGACGTCCCGGACCGCCTTGGTGGTCGCTGCGCTCGCCGTGCTGTCGGTGCTGGCCGTGGTCGCGGTCCTGCTCCTGGTGAACAGTCCCACCGAACTCGAGGTCCCGCCGGTGGCTGGTGTCACGAAGGACCAGCCGGCCGTGGGGGTGGACCTGGCCGATCCGGTCGACCGGGGTGACTACGTCGAACTTTCCTGGCACAGCAGCGTTCCACTGGACTTCGCGGTGATCGTCAAGGCGGAGGGCGAGCGCGGCAAGCCGTTCTACGTGCAACGCAACACCAGCTACCGCGCGCAGGTCGACCCGGCGCGCAGGTACTGCTTCTCCGTCCAGGGATCCGATTCGGCCAACACCTACACGAGCCGGCTCAGACCGATCCGCGATGCCGACTGCGGCAAGTGACTCACCCCGGCGGCAGCAGGGTGCGGGGTTCCATCGCGGCGCGCAACCTGGCCCGCCAGCCGTGGCCGGCGAGCCCGCGACGCACCTCCCGCACCGCGTCCCATGCTTGCGACACAAGCTGTTCGCCGCACGACTCCCCGGACCAAAGTGCCAGGTCGACTGTCGCGCGCAGCCGTTGCAGCCCGTCCTGGGTGCGCTCGTCGGACATGTCCTTGGCCGCAGCGGCCAGGTCCCGCACTGTCATGCCCGCCGACACCGCCAACCCGTGCGCCCGCAACCGGTCGCGGGCCTCTTGCCACGCGCCGACGATCGCGTCCGTGCCCGCGCGGCGTTTGCGCCGCCACGCCCGGACCGCCTTCGCCAGGGGCACACCGAGCAGCGCCAGCAGGAGGAGCCCGAGCAGGGTGCCCAGCACCGGCCCCCACGCCACCGAGATGTCGCCACCACTCGACGCCGGTCCCGGCGCGACCGGTGGGTCACGAAGGTCCTGCGGCGCCGGCAACTGCTGGCGTGCTTGAGCCGCCGCAGCGGCCAGACCGCTGCCGGCTGTGAGGCTCTGCGCCGATCCGGTGCCGCTCGGGTCCAGCTGGACCCAGCCGACGCCCTGGACCGCCACTTCCGGCCACGCGAGAACATCACCGTTGCGCACGGTGTAACTCTCGGCCCGGTTCGCCGGGGCGCGGTAGCCCACCGCGAGCCGCGCCGGGATACCCCGGATCCGGGCCAGCGCGACGTAGGCCGCCGCGAACTGCTCGCTCGTGCCGCGCTTGTTCGTCAGCAGGAAGTCCGCGAGCTGGGGCCACGAGTGGCCGGTGGGCAGGTTCTGGCCGGCCTCCACCCGGTAGTTGTCGCGGAAGAACTGCTCCAGCACCAACGCGGACTGCAAGGACGGTCGCATTCCGCGCACTGCTTGCTCAGCGAGCTCGCTCACCCCGGCCGGGACCGTGCCGACACCGCTCAGGCCGCCCGGCGCGGCCGGGTCGATGGCGGCGCCGAGCAGCGCGGTCCGGTCGATCTGCGGCTCCCACCAGGTCAGCGTGTACCCGCCCGATCCCGGCCGCAGCAGCGTTCCCTGGTGCTCCTCCACCAAGGGTTCGGCACCGCGCACGCCCGACGGCAGGGGCTGGCTCGGCAGCCAGGGACCGCCGAGGTCGACCGGCTCGACCCGTGCCGACCGCGGCACAACGTCCACAGTGACCTCGGGACCGGGCGGCAGCTCGGTGCCGAGCCTGCGGTAGTCCGCACCGGGTGTCCAGTTGACACCGTCGAACCGGTCCAGCACGACCAACGACCAGCGGTCCGCTCCGGCGTCGCCCCGCACCTCGAACACAGGCAGGTCGGGATGCTCCAGCCGGGCCGCGATCTCGTCGAGCGGGCTGGCGACCGTCGACGCGGCGAGCGGGACCTGATGGTTGTCCTTCAACGAATAGCGCGGCCCCGGCGCTGGTAGCAGTGCACCGGCAGCCACTGCACACGCCACGGCGACCACCACCGGGGTCACAGTACGGAAAGCGCGGGCATCGCCGCGCCCCGTCACGGTCAGCAGCGCTCCGGCCGTGACGGCGTAGGCCAATGCCGCGACCGTGGCGGTCCAGCCGGTGAGCGCCGAGTAGAACTGGCTGAGCACAACGACCGCGAGGCTCGGTGCGAGCGCGAGCAGCGGATTGGCCAAGCGGTGCAGGATTTCCAGCCCGAGTACCCCGGCGAGCACCACGAGTAGCGGCACGAACAGCAACGCGGCGTCCGGTCGCGCGGGCCAGGTCGACTGCAGCGCCACCTGCCAGGACTCGGTGACCCCGGCCGCCAGCGCGTCCAGTGTGGCGCCGGTCGGCAGGCCCCAGGCGGTAGTGCTCCACAACGTCGCCTCGGCCACGGCCAGCAGCCCGGTGAGGACCAGCAACCACGGCCGCCAAGCGGCAAGTCGTTGCCCGACAACCGTGTCGACCCCGAGCAGTGCGATCGCCGGCACACCGAGCGGTACCAGCAGCGCCGGAATCCCGAACACCGGCGCGAACAACAGTCCGGCCACCACCGCGGCCAGCAGTACGCACACGGCGGGCAGGATCCTCACCTGGCCACCTCGTTCCACTGGCGCACAGCCTGTGCGGCATCAGGAGCGGCGAGCAACTGCGCTCCGGCGACCGTTCTGCGCGCCTCGGCCTCACCGAGGGTGACGAGGAAGATCGCCGAGGAACGTTGCCGCAGCCAGGCGAGCGAGACCAGTTCGGCACCGGCCGACGTCACGATCACGACGCAGCCTCGGCCCACCGAGAGCGCGCCGGGGACCATCGGGTCGTCGGCACCGGTCTGCCGCACCTCGGTGAGCCCGTCGAGGAGACGGCGAACGGCCTGCGCGCCACCAGGTGTGGCCAGGTCCATGCCGGACGACGTGACGAGCCTGGTGTGATGGCCGGCCCGTGCCGACGCCACGAGCAACGAGGCCGCGAGGTCCACTGCCTCCTCGAAGTCCTTCGGGGACAACGAACCCGGCCGCGTGTCGAGCAGGACGGTGCACCGCGGCTGCTGCGGATCGGTGAGGTCACGCACCATCAGCCGCCCGGTGTGCGCGGTGGCACGCCAGTGCAGGTGCCGTACCTCGTCGCCGGGCTGGTACTCGCGCACGTCCTGCAGATCCACCGAACCGCGCAGGGTGTCGTCGGTCGTGGTGCCCTCGTAGTGGTGCCGTGGGTGACCACGGGTGAGCGCCTTCGCCGCGTGTTGACGTGGATGCACCCACACCGTGCTGGTGGCGCCGGTGCGCAATTGGTTGCGGGCCAGCCCGAACGGGTCGACGCGGTGCAGTGTCAGCGGCCCGACGGTCAGCTTGCCGCGCACACGGGTCGGCAGCTCGTAGTGGTACGTGGCCTGCCCACCGGGCAGGAGCGGACGCACGCGGACGGTCTGGGCGTCGGAGCCGATACCGTCCGTGGCGAACAGCCCGGGCTGGCGTGTGGTGTTGGGATTGCTCACCCGCAGGCGCGCCACCGCGGGCCTGCCCCGCTCCACCCGGTCGGGATAGACCACGCGATCCACGGTGACGTCGAGCTCGCGTGCCGTGACCACGAGGGCGGCGAGCACCGCGGCGAGAAGCAGGAACCCGAGTGCGCGCAGCAACGCGTACCCACCCCACTGCCCGAACACGAGCAGCGGCACGGCAAGCCCGAGCACGACGGCGCCGCGTGTGGTCAGGCGCATTCTCAGCGGCCGGTCGCGTCGGTCGCCGGTGCCGGGGTCGCCGCGAGCACCTCGGTGACGATCTCCGTGGTGTCGTGCTGGTTCAGCTCGGCGTCCGGGGTGAGGATGAGCCGGTGGGCCAGCACCGGGATCGCCACGTCCTTGATGTCGTCGGGAGTCACGAACGCCCGGCCGTCGATGGCGGCCAGTGCCTGTGCCGTCCGCACGAGCGCGATGCTGCCACGTGGGCTCGCGCCGTAACGCACCAACGCGTGTTCGCGGGTGGCCGCGGCGAGCCGGGCGGCGTACTGCACGACGGCCGGGGCGAGGAACGACTTGTGCACCTCGGCGATCACGTCGCCCACTGTCTCGATGTCGACCACCGGTGACAGGTCCTCGGCCGTCACGCCCGCGCATTCGCTCATGATCACGAGCACTTCGGCGGTCAGTTCGGGATAGCCGACCGACAGCCGCATCAGGAACCGGTCGAGCTGGGCTTCCGGCAACCGGTAGGTGCCCTCCATCTCGATCGGGTTCTGGGTGGCCACGACCAGGAACGGCCGCGGCACCTCGTGCGCGACGGCGTCCACCGTCACCCGCCGCTCGGCCATCACCTCCAGCAGCGCCGACTGCGTCTTCGGCGTGCCGCGGTTGATCTCGTCGGCCACCACGACATTGGCGAACACCCCGCCGGGGTGGAAGACGAACCGCTCGTCCTTCTGGTGGTACACGGTCACACCGGTGATGTCGCCGGGCAGCAGGTCCGGGGTGAACTGGATGCGGCTCCACTGACCGCCGACGCTGCGCGCCAGGCACCGGGCGAGCGTCGTCTTGCCCACCCCGGGCACGTCCTCGATCAGCACGTGCCCCTCGGCCAGCAGCGCGGCGAGCACCAGGCGGACCAGCTCCGGCTTGCCCCGGATCACCTGCTGGACGTTGCCCGCGATCAGCTCGGCGACCTCGGCCGCCCGGGTCCCGCTCATCCGCTCACCCACGTGAAATGGTTCGATTCCTTGCCGTCCACCACGACCCACACCTGCTTGCCCACCTGGTTGAAGGCGAACGCCTCGAACGTCAGGTCGCCGTTGGCGTCCGTGGTCTGCCCCGAGCCCGGGTTTTCGTACGACCCGTTGCTGTGCGGCTGGATCTGGTACTTCGTCCTGGGCGCGAAGCCACGCATCACGATGTGCATCCACCCGCACGCGGGTGGATGGCAGTCGGGCTCGTGGGTGGTTGGCGCTCCGCGGGACACGGTGACTGTCCTGGTCTGTACGACGGGGATCGTCACCTGTGCCGTGGCCGGTGCGCCTCGGCCAGCGCTGTTCACCGCGGCCACCGTGATCGTGTAGGTGACGCCCTGCTGCGGTCCGGTGATCACCATCGAGCGCGCGCCGGCGGCCTGGGTCGACCCACTTCCGGCGGCAGTGGCCGGGGTCCACGAGACCTGGTACGCCGTCACCGGTGCGCCGTTGGGCGCGGCGGCTCCCCAAGTGACGCGGATGGCGCCGGACTGGGCCGCCGCGGTGGTTCCGGGCGGGATCCCTGGCGGGCTCGCCGGCACCGGCGGCGGCGTCTGGACGACCTGGCGCGGCGGGGGCGTCGTGGTTCGCCGCGTGGTCGTGGTGGTGGGCCGCGGCTGGGTACTGCTCTGCCCGCTGGGTTTGGCGACCGGCGGTACGGCGGAGGTCGCGGACGGCGGCGCAGGTGGACTACTGGGCTTGTCGGTCGGTTCCGTGCCGGCCACGGGCACCTGCGTGACCTTGCCGTCGTGGTTGACCACGAGCACGTGCCGTCCCTCGGCGCCGTCCACGTAGACCCGCTTGTCCTCGGCCCGGGTCAGCCGTGGCTGGCCGTTCTCGTGCGGGATCTCGGTCCGCTGCTGCTGGGTGCCCCGGTTGTCGTAGGTGAGCACGGCGTTGTGGGTCAGGTCGAGCAACACCACCGACGAACCGCTGGCCGTCGGACCCGCGTAGTCGCCGTCGGGCAGCACGACGGTCGCGGGCGGCGGGGTGGTTCGCTTGCCGCCCAGACCGTCGGTGGCCACGAAGAGAACGCGGCGGCCGGCCTGGTCGAGGATCGCGACGCGGCCGTTGGCGTCAGCGGGCGCGACACGTGCGTTGGGCGACACGTCGGTGCCGATGGGCACCGGGTCGCCGAGACGGTCACCGGAAACGTCACGCAGGACGTCGTCGGCGGTGTCGACGAACACCGCGCGGTCGCCGACCGTGGTCAGCGCGCCAGTGTGCCCAGCCGGCACCGACGTGGGACACGACAGGCCGACGGCGTCCTTCGCCAGCCGGCACAGCTCGCCGGAATCCACGCGGTAGAGCCAAAGCGTGCCGTCCGGGGTGGCGACCGGGTCGCCCAGCCTGCCGCCACCGGCGATCCGGGCCGCCGGATCGCCCGGCCGCACAACGGATCCGGCCTCGCGGTAGACCAGATACGGGCCGCCCGCGGTCTCGACGGAGACCGGCCGCT
>CBIMJO010000008.1:0-23734 GCA_966244135.1 uncultured Actinocrispum sp.
CGGGACATCTGACGAGCGGCACATGCGCCATGTGATCTGGCTCGTGCTCGCCGGGTTCTGGATGGCCGTCGGCTATCTGGTGGCCGGGATCATCTGCTGTGTCCTGATCGTCACCATCCCGTTCGGCCTGGCGTCGTTCCGGATCGCGAACTACGCCCTGTGGCCGTTCGGCCGGACCATCCAGCCGCGGCGCGACGCCGGGGTGGCCTCCGTGCTCGGCAACATCATCTGGATCATCTTCGCCGGCTGGTGGCTGGCCATCGCCCACCTGGTCACGGGTTTCCTGCTGTGCCTGACCATCATCGGCATCCCGCTGGCCATCGCCAACTTCAAGATGATCCCGATCTCCCTGGTCCCCCTGGGCTCCGAGATCGTCCCGGTCGACTAACAGCGGATGTCGCGGTGGGTTCCGTTGACCAGGAAGTCCGTCACGGCCGCGTCTCCGCAGGCGTTGCCGTTGGCCAGGTAGGAGTCGTGGCCGCCGGAGTTCACCGTGACCATGCGGGCCCGGTGGCCGAAGGCCTCAAGCATCTTCAGCGCGCCTGAGTACGGGGTCGCCGGGTCACGCAGGTTCTGCACCAGCAGCACGTTGTCCGGGCCGTTGGGCGTGATCCGCACCGCCGGTCCGGGGGTGGCAGGCCAGAACGCGCACGGGAAGATGTTGGCGGGCATGCCGTTCGTCAACGGGTACGCCTTGCGGTTCGCCAGGACCTCGCGCTGGTAGTAGCTCACGTCTCGCGGCCAGGCCACGTCGTTGCACGCGGTCGCGACGGACACGGCCATGGTGTTCTGGAACTGGTCCACCGGCGGGACCGGGAAAGCGGGCGGCTCGGTTCCGGTCTTGGCCGCGTGCAAGGTCGCCGCCAGCAACGGGAACGCCGAATCGCTGTACAACGCCTGGAACATGGCCGTACGCAGGTAGTTCCCGGTGATCGACGGGGTCGGCGCCTGGTCGTACCGCGCGGCGAGGCTCATGTACGTGGCGCGGACCTCATCCGGAGTGGACCCGAGGTCGTAGGTACCTGCACGGGCCGCGGCCCAGGCGGCGAAGTCCGGGAACCGGTCCTCGCCACCCACCCCGAAGTTCCGCGCCCACTGGCGTGTCACCAGCTTCGGGTTCGGATCGTCGTTGCTGTCCAGCACAACCCGGTCGGTGTTGCCGGGGAACATCTGCGCGTACGTGGCTCCGGCGTACGTGCCGTACGAAGTGCCCCAGTACGAAAGCTTCCGCTCACCGAGGGCCTTGCGGATCTGGTCGATGTCCCGGGCCTCGTTGCGGGTGTTGATGTGCCGCATCAGCTCTCCGCCGTTGCGCGCACACGCCTGCGCGACCCGCTTGGCCTTGGCCGCGGTGGCGGAGATGTCGCCATCCGGCGCCGGGAACGGCATGAAGGTCTTGGGATCGGCGTCCTCCGGCGTCAACGAGCACGAGACCGGCGTGCTGGCACCGACTCCGCGCGGGTCGAAGCCGACGATGTCGTACCGGTCCTGCACGTCCTTGGGCAGCTTGGGCAGGACGGCCGCCGGCTTGTTCAGGCCGGAGTTCCCCGGCCCACCAGGGATGATGAGCAGGACACCGCGCCGCAGCTTCGGGTCGGCCGTGCGTATTCGGGACACTGCCAGCGAGATCTGTTGCCCGCCAGGATGGTCGTAGTCCATGGGGACGCGCACGGTCGCACATTCCTGCTGCGTCCCGCATGGACTCCACGTGAGGTTTGTGCCCGCGGCCTGCGCCACAGGTAGCGTGACCAGGCTCGCGGTCACCGCCGCGATGGTCGACAGTTGAACGATTCTTCGCATGCCCCAAGCATTTCCCGCGCACCGGACCGGGGCCATCCGGTGCGCAGGCGTGATCACGGTAGGGCTGCCCCTACAAGCTGAACGCCACCGACCGCAGAATGACCGCGAGCACGAACACCGCCGTGAAGGCCAGGTCGATCGCGATCCCACCCGCGCGGACCGGCCGCAGCACGCGCCGCACCGGCGCGATGACCGGCTCGGTCAGCGCATGGGTGACCTGGCGGGCGCGCCGGGCCCAGTACGGGCCGCCGGCCAGCACGCCGGTCCAGTCCAGCACCATCCGCACGATCAGCAACACGATGAACAACGTCAGGGCGTACCCGATCAGGGCTCCGATGACGCTCATGGCGAACTCCTCTATCCGTCCTGTCGGGTACAACGCACAAGACCCCGCCGGAAGTGTCGGGTTCGCCGTATTTCTCAGCGGACTATCAGGGTTCCCGGCCCATCAGCCGGAAGTAGGCCAGCAACGGCTGGGAGTGACTGTGCAGGTTGGCGACCGGATACGCCTGCATCGCGATCCCCAGGTCCGGCCAAGCCCACGTCTCGCCGGGCCGGTCGCTCTCCGGCGGCAGGTACGCATCCGGCCCGGACAACGTCCCCGACCAGATCTCCGGATACGCCCGGGAATGCGCGTGCAACGTCATCCGCCGCCACTCGTCCCACGCCAGCTCCCGGTCGTACCTCGCCGCGGCCCACACCAAGGTCATGTTGATCGAGAACCAGATCGGCCCGTCCTCCCGGACGCGCGCGCCCAACGGCGACCCGGTGCGGCAGATCCTGTCGATCATCGACAGCAACTCCCTCGCCTGATCATCGTCGGCGGCGCCGCACAGGATGGCCCACGGCTGAACCTCCAGCCAAAGCTCGTCGTCACCGACAACAGCCCCGGGCCCATACGCCCGCCGGAACCACCGCCCATTCCATTCCCCAGCGACCCGGTCCCGCAGCTCGGCCCCATACTCCCGGGCCTCCGCCGCCGTCCCCACATCTCCCAGCCGTTCCGCCAACCGCGCGTACACCGGCAGAACCCACGCAGCCATCGCGGAATTGAGCACGGACTCGCCGTGCTCGATCATCTCTTCACGGTCCACACCGGACTCGGTGATGGCCATGTCGTTCCAGTCGGCGTTGAGAATCCGCACATGCCCGTGCTCACCCACCCCCACACTGTCCACAAAGAACCGGAACTGCCGCCGCAGGTTCTCGCCCAACGACACCGGATCCGCCTCGTGCACAGGGTGATACAGCACAGGCTGCGCGAACGCGTCAAGGTCCCCCGTCACCAACCCATACTCAGCCGCCAGCCACAGTGCCCACAAGTTCGAGTCGGACGGCCGGAAGAACTGGGTCCACGGCTGCTTCCGCCCATCCAACGCATAAGGCAGGTCGCCATCCGGGCTCCCCCACGCACAAGTGTTGCGCAGCACCGACAACGCCAGATCCGGCTCCAGGTACACCAACGGAAGCGCATGCTGCAACGGATCCCGCGCAGCCCCGTTGAACCCATGCCGGAACGAGTACGCGGACCCCTGATCAAGCGTGTGCCCACCCAGAACACCATCAACACAAGCAGCCCCGGTCAACATCGCGGCATGCCAAGGAATCTCCACAACGGCCTCCGGCGGCTCGGTGGCAGTCGGCAACCGCTTCCTCCACCCCGCCAAGCTCCCCTCATCCACCGCCGCCGGATCCACAGCCTCAAGATCGAGCCCGAACCGGAACCAGAACACCCGCCGCTCCCCAGCCCCCACCTCAACATCAACCTCAACGGACAGCACCCCATCCACACCACCGACCCGCGCCCCACCAACCTCCTCCAGATACACCACCGCCGGATCCGCGGGCGCCTCATCGCGCGCGGGCCCGAACTCCAGATTCACAACCCGCTGATGAACCACCCACTCCTCACTCAACACCGACCGCAGCACCGACTCCCCCGAGTTCACCACCTCGACCCGAACCAGAACCCAAGCCCACTCCCCCTCCGGGCACAAAACCGTCCGCACCACACCAACGCCGGGCCCTACTGGCGAGGAGGCCCGGACGGAGGTCGGCCCGAACTCCAGCGACCCAAGAACCACCAAAGAACCGAGCCGGGAGACGCCTGTCGAAGCAGCCAGCCACCGGCAGTCCCGGTACTCGTCCCACACACTGCACAACCCATCACTCCCGGCAACGAGAGTGATCCGCCGGTTCCCGAGGTGCACGACGTGGCGCCGGGATGGTGGGTCGATGATGGGATCCCAGGCTGAATTCGTGACCCGGTAGGCGAAAACGGGCGTCCCTTCGGCGGTGGTCCATTCCCCGAACGCACTCATACTGAAGAGCATTGCCCAGCGAGGGAGCCTGATGCGAGTCGCCTTACCCGCCCTGCTGACCATCGTGCTCACAGCAGTCGTCCCGCCCGCCGCCCAAGCCGCGCCCCAGAGCTGCCCGACCGCTGTCGACGAAAGCGCGTTCGCCACCACCGCCGACCTGCACCGGATGAACGCGGCCATCGCGGGCTTCGGTCTGCGGATCACCGGCAGCCCGGAGCACAAGGCGCTGGTCAACTGGCTGGAGCGACAGGTCCACGGCCTCAAGACGACGTCGCAGAAGTTCGAGATCCAACGCTGGCAACCCCTCACGCACGACCTGGAGACCTCGGCGTTCCTCACCGCCGGCGCGCAACGCGTCAAGATCGCCGGGGCGATCCCGTACACCCGCCCAGCACTCGCGAGAACCGGCCCGCTGACGTATCTCCCGGCGACCGAGCCGATCACCAGGGACAACGCCCAGGGCAAGATCGTCATCCGCGACTTCCCGCCGGTGGACCGCGGCTACACAGCCGAGTCCCTGCTCGACCAGGACCTGACCGCCGCGGGGATCGCCCAGGCGGCCGGACTGATCATCGCCTTCGACCTCCCGCGCGAGCAGGTCCGCGGCTACTACGACCCGCACACGGGCACCCACTACCGCGTGCCCGGTGTGTTCGTCGGCGGCGACGAAGCCCGCGATCTCAAGCAACGGGTGGGTCAGCGCGCCAGCATCTCCGTCCTCGCGTACACCGAGAAGGCGACAACGAGATCCCTCATCGCCACCCTCCCCGGCCAGAGCGACGAGCGGATCGTGTTCGACACCAACACCGACGGCAATACGTGGGTGCAGGACAACGGAAACGCCGCTCTCATCGCGCTGGCGCGCTACTTCGCCAAGCTCCCGCTGAGTTGCCGCCCCCGCACGATCCAGTTCGTCTTCGCCACCGGCCATCTGAACCGCCCCACCGAGGGCACCGAGTTCCTTGCCCGCCAATTGGACGCCGACTATGACAAAGGCACTGTCGCCTTCGCGTTCGCGGTCGAGCACCTGGGCACGCGGGAGTTCGTCGCCGTCCCCACCGAGAAGGGCCGGGAGCTCAGGCCAACCGGCCTGAGCGAGTTCGCGGCCTGGTTCGCGGGCAGTCCAAAACTCGCCGCGGCGGCGGCAACGGCGCTGGCCAACCGTGGTGTGGACCGCACACTCGTCCTGCCCGGCATCGACCCACCGAACCCGGCTCGGGTGCCACCGCAGTGTTCCTTCGGTGGCCTGGGGACGCACCTGCACAGCCACCTGGTTCCGGCGGCTGCGATGATCTCCGGTCCATGGTCACTCTGGGCACCAAGTTTCGGCGAGGACGCCATCGACTTCACCCGAATGCACGCACAAACCCTGGCAGCAGGTGACGCTGTGCTCGCACTGACGAACAGTTCCCGGGACGAGATCGCCGGGCCCTACCTGGCGTACCGGCAGGCGAGAGCAGCGGGCGCACCTGGCTGCCCGCACGACCTGCCGCCCGTGCAAGCACCCGGAGGTCACTGAGTTGACATCAAACGACTCCGGAACGCTACTAGTCCTCTACAGTGAATCCGGGCCGGTCGCAGGACCTCCTGGCGGTGGCGTCGATACGGTGCTCGGCAGGGGTCCCCACCGTCCCGGGGACCGCCACACAAGCTGTGCCACGCAGCCGAGATGCCGGGGTTTGTGATGGAGTTCAGGATCCTGGGCCCGGTCGAGGTCCACGGAACAGGCGGACGGGCCAGGCTCGGCGGGGCCAAACAGGTCGCGTTGATGTCGGCGCTGATCGTCCAGGCCAACCACGTCGTGCCGGTGGACGGGCTGATCGAGGCCGCCTGGGGCGACGATCCCCTGGACGCGGCGACGGCGGCCCTGCACACCAGCTTCTCCCGGCTGCGGCGCGCGTTGAACGACGTGGAACCCGGCGGCGGCGAGCGGATCAGCACGCAGAGCACGGGGTACCTGCTGCGCGTCGAACCGGGCGAGCTCGACCTCGACACGTTCCACGAGCACGTGAAACACGCCCGTGCGGCGAACACCGCGAACCAGCTCGACGAGGCGGTGAACCGGTTCCAGGCCGCGATGGCGTTGTGGCGTGGTCCCGCGCTGGCCGGGGTGACCGGCCGGTCCGCGCAGGGGCACGCGAACAGCATCAACGAGACCCGGCTGACGGTCACCGAGGAGATGCTCAACGTCCGGCTCGCCCGCGGTGAGCACGCCGCGCTGATCGCCGACCTCAACGCGCTGATCAGTACTCACCCGTTGCGCGAACGTTTGCGCGGCCAGCTGCTGCTCGCGTTGTACCGCAGCGGCAGGCAGGCCGACGCGTTGAGCGCCTACCAGGACGTCTACCGGCTGCTGTCGGACGAGCTGGGCATCCAGCCCGGCCTGCAGCTGCGTCAGCTGCACGAGCAGATCCTGGCCAGCGACCCCGCGCTGGACGTGCCCTCGCCGACCGCGACGCCGACGGTGTCGCTCACCGGCCTGGTTCCCCGGCAGCTGCCCGCGGACGTCGCCAACTTCACCGGCCGCGAGGAGTACCTCACCGAGCTGGACGAGCTGCTGGAAAGCCAGCTGCAGACCGAACAGCCCGCCGTGGTCATCTCCGCGATCGCGGGGGTCGCCGGGGTCGGCAAGACCGCGCTGGCGCTGCGCTGGGCGCACCGGATCGCCAACCGCCTGCCGGACGGGCAGTTGTACGTGAACCTGCGCGGCTACGCGCCCACGCCGCCGATGGTGCCGACCGAGGCGCTCGGCATCCTGTTGCGCGCCTTGGGTGTGCCGCAGGCGCAGATCCCGCTGGAGCAGGACGAGCAAGCCGCGCTGTACCGGTCCCTGCTGGCCGACCGGCACACCTTGGTACTGCTGGACAACGCCGCCGCGGCCGACCAGGTGCGGCCGTTGCTGCCGGGCAGCTCGACCTGTCTCGTCCTCGTGACCAGCCGCGATGACCTGCGTGGGCTGACGGCGTTGCACGGCGCTCACAGGCTTGTGCTGGACGTGTTGTCGCCGGACGAGGCACACACCCTGCTGACCCGGATCGTCGGCGCGGACCGTGTGACCGCCGAGCCGGACGCGACCCGGGAACTGGCCCGGGCCTGCGGCTACTTACCGCTGGCGCTGCGCATCGCGGCAGCGCACCTGGCCAGTCACCCGTCCCGGCCGATCGCCGAGTACCTGGCGGAGCTGAACCAGGGAAACCGGTTGGGGCAGCTGGCGATTGAGGAGGATCGCGAGGTCGCCGTGCGCGCCTCGTTCGATCTCTCGTACCAGACGCTGGACCCGGCCGCCTCGCGGCTGTTCCGGCTGCTGGGCCTGCTGCCCGGACCCGACTTCACCGCGCCGGCCGCCGCGGCGCTGATCGACGCCTCGCCCGAGGAGACCGCCCGGATCGTGGACCGGCTGGCCGCCGCGCACCTGGTGGAGCGGGCCAACCCGGGCCGGTTCCAGCTGCACGACCTGCTGCGGCTGTACGCGCGCGAACGAGCCGAGGCGGAGGACTCCGCCGAGGAACGCGAACGAGCCGTGCGACGCGTGTTCGACATGTACCTGGGCACGTCGGACTCGGCGACCACCCGGCTCTACCCGGGGATGGAGCACCTGGTCAGCAAGCCGCAGGGGATCCGGGCCCGGACGCTCGCGCTCGGCGACTCGACCCAGGCGCTGCACTGGCTGGACTCCGAGCGCCCCAACCTGGTCGCCGCGGCGAAGCACGCGGCCGAGCACGGGCCGCGCGACTTCACCTGGCAGCTGGCCGACTCGCTGTCCGGCTACTTCTACGGCCGGATGTACCGGGCGGACTGGCTGGAGATCACCGAGCTGGGCCTGCAGGCCGCGCACGACACCGGTGAGCGGATCGGCGAGGCCGCGATGCTGCACGGCCTGGCCCGCGCCCGGTTCACCTTCGGCCAGTACCGCGAGTCCGTCGACTTCGGCCTGCGCGCGATGGAACTGCACCGCGAGGCCGAGAACCCGGCTGGGGACGCGGAGATCTACAAGCAGCTCGGCCTGGCGTACTGGCCGCTGGGCGAGCTGGACAACGCGCTGGAGGCGTTCGCCCGCGGCCGTGATCTCTACCGGCAGAGCGGCAACCGGACCGGCGAGTCGACGTGCATGAACGGGATGTGCCTGTCGTTCACCGACTGGGGCCGGCTCGACGAGATGCTCGAGTACAACGACCAGGCGCTGGCCATCCACCGGGAGATCGGCGGCAAGCTCGGCGAGGCCGCCTGCCTGCAGATCCGCGGGATCGCCTACATCGAGCTGGGCCGGTTCGCCGAGGCCATGCAGCTGTGCCAGCGCGCTTTGGAGCTGTACCACGAAAGTGGTTACCGCTACAACGAAGCGTCCACGCTGACCAACATCGCCGCGATCCACCGCGAGACCGGCAAGACCTCGGACGCGCTCGACTGGGGGCACCGTGCCCTCACGCTCGCGGGTGAGTTCAACGACCCGCGCGGGGCGAGCCTCGCCATGACGGTGCTGTCCGGCACGTATCTGGTGCTCGACCGGCTGGGCGACGCCCGGCAGCTGGGCACCGAGGCGGTACAGGTGGCCCGGGAGACCCGGTTCCGCCGCAACGAGGTCGACGCGATGATCGGCCTCGCGGCGGTGCACCGCACCGAGGGCCAGCACGACTACGCGCTCAGCCTGGCCACGAACGCGCTGGAGGGGGCGCGGGAGAGCCAGTTCCGGCAGTCCACCGGGGTCGCGCTGACCTCGCTGGCCGACACCCACCTGGAGACGGGAGAACACGAGACCGCGCTCGAACACGCCACGGAGGCGCTGCCGGTGCACCGCCAGGTCGGTCACCGGTTAGGGGAGGCCCGTACGCTGCGGACGCTCGGACACGTCGAGCGGCAGCTGCGCGGAGATCAGGCAGTCCATCCACATTGGCCGAACGCATTGGCTATCTTCACGGAACTGGGGACACCAGAAGCCGAGCAACTGAGAACGCTGCTCGGCACCACCACCTGATCCCAGGGCCGGAGGTTGGATGACCAGCCAGAGTCCACCGCCTATCGCAGTCGTCGGCATCGGCTGCCGGCTGCCCGGAGCCCATGGCCCGGACGAGTTCTGGCGCCGCTTGCGCGCGGGCCATGACGGCGTCGCCGGGATCTCCGCCGAACGCATCGGGCTGGGCGCGTTCGACGAGGCCACCGTGGCCGAGCTGGCCGGCTGCCGGGGCGGCTTCATCGAGGGCATCGACCTGTTCGAGCCGTCGTTCTTCGGGGTCAGCCCCCGTGAGGCGACCCGGATGGACCCGCAGCTGCGGCTGTTGCTGGAAACCACGTGGGAGACGCTGGAGGACGCGGGCCAGCCGCCGGAGGCGCTGGCCGGGACCGCCACCGGTGTCTTCATTGGACACGCGACCGCGGACTACCGGGACATGCAGGAGAGCGAGCGCCTGATGGACGCGTACGCGGCGCTCGCCAGCATCCGGGCGCTGATGTCGGGGTTCGTCTCGCACGTCTTCGACCTGCGCGGGCCCAGCATGTCGGTGGACACGGCGTGCTCTTCGTCCGCGGTGGCCGTGCATTCGGCGTGTCAGAGCCTGCGGTCCGGCGAGTCGGACTTCGCGCTGGCCGGTGGCGTGAACATCGTCCTCGCACCGGAGAACTTCCTGGGGCTGTCGCGGTATGGGCTGTTCGCGGCGGATGGGCGCTGCAAGTTCGGGGACGCCAGGGCGGATGGGTTCGTGCGGAGCGACGGGGTCGTCCTCGTGGCGTTGAAGACCCTGGACCGCGCCCTGGCCGACTCCGACCGGATCTACGCGCTGATCCTGGGCAGCGCGGTGAACAACGACGGCCGCGGCGGCGGCTACCTGGGCCGTCCGTCGGTCAGCGGCCAGACACAGGTGCTGCGCAGGGCTTTCGAGCAGGCCGGGGTGAAGGCCGCGGAGTTCGACTACGTCGAGGCGCACGGCACCGGGACGCCGGTCGGGGACGCCGTCGAGCTGGAGGCGCTCGGGTCCGCCCTGGGCCATGGCCGGGACCGGCCCTGCCTGGTCGGTTCGGTGAAGACGAACGTGGGGCACACCGAGGCCGCGGCCGGGGTGACCGGCCTGGTGAAGGCGGCTTTGTGCTTGTACCACGGGGAAGTCCCGGCGAGCCTGCACCTCGACGACCCCAACCCCGGGGTGGACTGGTCGCGGCTGCCGGTGACGGTCCCCGCTGAGCTGACCCCGCTGCCGCCGCGCGATCGTCCGTGGCTGGCCGGGGTGAACTCGTTCGGGATCTCCGGGACGAACGTGCACCTCGTGTTGTCCCAGGCCGGAAGTCCCGCCTCCGAACCGGAACGGGCAGGCGAGACCCGGTTGCTGACGTTGTCCTCGCATGGCCCGCAGGCATTGCGCGATCTCGCGTCGGCCTATGTGGACCATCTCACCGGCGACGGCCGCGAAGTGGCATTGCGGGACATCTGCTACAGCGCGGCCAGGCGGCAACACCAGCCGAGCCGCCTGGCGGTGGTGGGTTCCAGCCACACGGAGATCGCCTCGCGGCTGGGCGACTGGCTCGCGGGGAAAGCGGATCGCGCGGTGGCGGCCCGGCCCGGGCCCCTTGGCAGGACGCCCCGGATCGCGTTCGTGTTCCCCGGCCAGGGCGCGCAGTGGATCGGCATGGGCCGGGAACTGCTGGCGCGCTCGGCGGTTTTCCGGGCCGCGGTGGAACAGTGCGAGCAGGCCGTGCGCCGGGAGGCGGGCTGGTCCGTGTTCGGCAAGCTGACCAGCGGCGAACCGCTGGGCGGCGTGGAGTTCGTCCAGCCGGTGCTGTGGGCGGTCCAGGTCGGGATCGCCGAGCTGTGGCGGTCCTGGGGCGTCGAGCCGGATCTGGTGCTGGGACACAGCATGGGCGAGATCGCCGCGGCGACGGTCGCCGGTGCCTTGACGTTCCGCGATGCCGCGGCGGTGATCTGCCGCCGGAGCCAGCTGGCCGCGCGCAACTCCGGCCGGGGCGCGATGGCCGCGATCTCGTTGTCCGCCGACCAGACCGCCGAGGCCATCGCCGATTACACCGACCGGGTCTCGATCGCGGTGGTCAACAGCCCGGCCTCCACAGTGATCTCCGGTGAGCCCACGGCCATCGCCGCGATCCTGTCCACAATGGAGGATCGTGGGGTGTTCTGCCGGCGGCTGGAGGTCCAGTTCGCCGCGCACAGCCCTCAGGTGGACGAGCTCCGGGACGAGCTGCGGGCCTGTCTGGCCGACGTTTCGGCGTCCCCTGGCAAGGTTCCTATTCATTCCACTGTGGCCAATGAGGTCGTCGACGGGTCCGCTCTGGACGCCGGCTACTGGGTGCGCAACTTCCGCGAGCCGGTGTGGTTCGCCGACTCGGTGCACACCGTTCTCCGGCAGGGCACCACGATCTTCGTCGAGATCAGTCCGCATCCGGTGCTGGTGCCGGCGCTCGAGGAGTGCCTGGAGTCGTTCGAGCTGGACGGCGCCGCCGTGCCGTCGTTGTGGCGGGACCAGCCCGAGAAGGCGTCGATGCTGTCGTCCTTGGGCGCGTTGCACACCCTCGGCTACCCGGTTCCGTTGCGGCGCCTGTACGGCAACGAGGCCCGGGTGGTGTCGCTGCCGACCTACCGGTGGCAGCGCGAGCGGTTCTGGATCAGCACCCAGCGGAACCAGAACCGGCCCAAGCACCCGTTGCTCGGCCGTCCGGTGCCCGCCTCCGGCCAGGAACGGACCTGGGAAGCACGGCTGGACCTGCACCGGAACCCTTACCTGGCCGGGCATCAGGTCGAAGGGATGACCGCTTTCCCCGGCACGGGCCTGTGTGAGCTGACCGTCGCCGCGGCCCGGTCGCTCATCGGGGACCGCCCGATCACCCTGGAGGACGTGCGGATCACGCGGGTGCTGCTGATCCGCGACCAGCCGCCGACCATGCGCGTCCGCCTTGTCCCGCAGGACGATTCGCGCTGGCATGCCGAGGTGTCCAGCCGGTTCGGCGACTTCGACTCGTGGACCGTGCACGGCACCGCGTGGGTTCAGGTCGGCGACCGGCCACCTTCGGCGGATGCGACCTTATCGTCCATAAAGGACAGTTGCACCGAGCACCTGTCCGGCGACGAGGTCTACCAGCGGATGACCACGAGCGGGAACGAGTGGCGCGACCAGTTCCGCGGCATCGCCGAGGTGTGGCGGTCCAGCGGGGAGGCGCTCGCCCGGATCGAGTGCCCGGAGTCGTTGGACCTGACCAGCTTCCACTTCCACCCGGCCCTGCTCGACGCGTGCGGGCAGGCGATGGTCGCGGCCGCGGACGACGTGCGGACCACGTTCGTCCTCAGCGGGATCCGCGAGGTCCGGCTGTTCGGCCGCCCGGGACGTCAGTTGTGGAGCCACGCGCGGCTGGAGCCCTCGCCCGGCCGCGGACGGCTCGTCGGTGATGTGACGGCGTACGACGAGGACGGCAACTGCCTGCTGGAGCTGCACGGAATGCAGTTCAGCGACCCGAACCGGCCGCCGGACCTGCGCGACTGGCTCTACGAGGTCCGCTGGGGGCCGAGCCCGAACCTCGAGTCCACAATGGAACCCAGCAGCTGGGCCATCCTCGGCGACGCCAACGGTCTCGCCGCACGGCTGCGGGAACGGCTGGAGGCCGACGGCGACCGTGTCACAGCTGTTGCCGAGGCCCGCAATGTCGTTGATCTGCGGGTGATCGACCACCCAGACTGCTTGCCGGTGGTGGACCTGATCCATGGTCTGACGAATCAGCGGCTGTTCCTGGTCACGCAGTCGGCACAGGCCGTGTCAGACACGGCTGTGGAGCCGCTGGGAGCCACCGTGTGGGGCCTGGGACGGGTCCTGATGACCGAACACCCCGAACTGCGGCCCACGCTCGTCGACGTCGATCCTGGCGTGTCCGTGGAGGCGCTGTACCGGGAGCTGACCACGACCGGCCCGGACAACCAGATCGCGCTGCGCGGGGAGGACCGGTTCGTCGCCGCCCTGGACTCCTACCGGCCCACGATCTCGCGCCCGTTGCCGATCAGGCCCGGTGTCACGTACCTGGTCACCGGCGGCCTTGGCGGGGTCGGGTTCGAGGTCGCGCGGTGGCTGATCGCCCAGGGCGCAACGCATTTGCTGCTCACCGGCCGTTCCGAGGGCGCCCCTGACCTGCCCGGCGCGAACGTGCGCTACCGGGTCGCCGATGTGGCCGACGAGGACGCCATGCGGGCGGTTCTGGCCGGGAACGCCGACTGGCCACCGGTTCGGGGCGTGTTCCACGCCGCCGGTGTTGTCCAGTTCGGACTCACCGCCGAGCTGGACGCGGCCGCGATGTCCGCGGTGCTGCGGCCGAAGGTTCAGGGTTCGCTCGTGCTGGACCGGTTGTTCGGCCGGCTCGACGTGTTCGTGCTGTTCTCCTCGCTGGCGTCGCTGCTGAGCTTCCCGATGGTGGGCAGTTACGCGGCCGCCAACGCGTTCCTCGATGCGTTGGCGCACAAGCGAAGGCAGCGTGGCGACGTGGCGCTCAGCGTGAACTGGAGCGTCTGGGAGTCGCTGGGCATGGCTGCCCGCGCCGAGCAGGAGTCGCTGCCGATCATGCCCGAGGGCCTGCAGGGCTTCCCGGCTCAGGACGGCCTGGAGATCCTGGAGTTGTTGCTGCGCGCCGATGCCACGCAGGTGGCCGTCCTCATCGCCGAGTGGGCGACACTGACGCGTGCCCACCCGCACACAGCGCGTTCGCCGTTGCTGAGACGGCTCGGCCTGAGCCCGGCCCGGCCGGTCGCGCTGGCGGGCAAGGTACCCAAGGAGCAGCTCACCCGATATCTGGTCGACCAGCTCGCGGCCATGCTCGAGATCCCTCCCGAACGGCTGGACCCGCGAAAACCGCTCAACCAGGTGGGTCTGAACTCGTTGCTGGCGATCGAGATCCGCAACCGGGCCGCCACCGAGCTCGGCGTGACCCTGCCCGTGGTCAAGCTGCTCGGCGGGTACACGCTCGCCGAGCTGATCGAAGGCGTCGAGGACGTGTCTTAGTCGTGCCAGTAGTCCCCCAATTCGGCGACCAGGGAAGGTGCTTGGGCGTGACCGGCCCTGGCCGCGGCCGGTCGTCGGGACAGGTCCTGCTGGTCGCGCCCGATCGCGGCCATGGCGGCCTGGTCGGGCACGATCACGGTGACCTTGCCGTCCTGCAGGACGGGGGCGAGTTGCTCGTCCAGGCTGCCGCCGGGCAGGCCGCGGATCTCCGGGATGGACGCGATCACCACGACGTGCTCGAACCCGGCGGCCAGGTCGGCGTTGATCGGTGAGCGGATGAACGGGTCGATGTACCGGCGCCCGTTGATCGTCACCGGCTCCCACACGCCCGGCAGCGCGCAGGTCGCGCACACCGCGTCGACCAGCCGAACCCCGGACTCCTGGCCGAACACCACGAACTCGCCGGTCTCGGCGTCGATCGCCGGGATCAGCACGCGGCGGGCCGGCCAGTGCTCGTGCGGCAGGTAGGTGCCGCTGATCTCGCGCATCAGCGTCTCGGACCGCGCCTCGGCGGCCAGCGCGATCCGGCCCATCTCGGCCCGGATGGCCTCGGCGGGGTAGCCGGACTTGATCATCCGGCCGAGCTCGAGCCCGAAGGTGTTCGTGGGGGAGGCGAACTCCGGGTCGTGCCCGCTCGGCGGGGCGGTGACGTGGGCCATCATCGCCTCGGGGGTGCCGTGGGCGGCCAGGTGGACGGCGGCCATCGAGCCGGTGGAGGTGCCGACGACGAGGTCGGCCGTGGCGAGATCCACCCCGCACTCCCACAGTCCGGTGATCACCCCCCACTGCCAGCCGAAACCGGTGTGCCCGCCGCCGCCGATCACAACCGCCCTCGACACCACGTCACCGACTCCTCACCGTCAGCGAAAATCCGCCCCCGAGTATGCACAGGCTCGAGGGGGTTGGAAACCGCCGAACCGCCTTTCAAGATCAACTGTAAGTGGTTTGTAAGAGCGCCGTCAGAACACTGTGGTGAACTTTTGATCGTGGGGATGGGGCAAGGACTGGTCGGTCACATGGGGGTGTGACAGGCGCCGCGGAGGGAGCGATTCGGCACGGACGGCGCACGACCCAGTCACATGGCCGGCGACGACCCAGCGTCTCGTCGTCCACCTGTCGGTCGCCACCCGTGGGGGTAACGGGTGGCGACCGGCAAAACCACACACACCCTGTGGATGACCCATCCCCACCTGCCCGGATTCGCCCGGAGGCACAGCTGGGGGCCTGGCGCGAGTTCGCCATCGGGGGATCCATCCCACAGAGTGAGCCGGGAATCAGACGCCGCCCCGGTCGGTTCGGCAGAAGAGCAATGCCGACTGAGGAGCGGGGTCAAGATGGCCAAGGCTGTGCGGTTCGACGAGTACGGCGATGTGAATGTGCTTCAGGTGGTCGATGTGGCGACGCCGGTGCCGGGGGACGGCGAGGTGCTGGTCCAGGTGAAGGCGGCGTCGATCAACCCGGGTGAGGCGAAGATCCGCGAGGGGTTCATGCATTCCCGCTGGCCGGCGACGTTCCCCTCGGGTGAGGGCAGCGACCTGGCCGGGGTCGTGGTCACGTCCACTGTGGACGGCGTCAATGCGGGTGACGAGGTCATCGGGTTCACTGACAACCGGGCCAGCCACGCCGAGTATGTGGTGGTCGAGGGCAAGAACGTGACGCACAAGCCGGCGAACGTGCCGTGGGAGGTCGCGGGGGCGCTGTTCGTCGCGGGCTCGACGGCGGTGGCGGCGGTACGAGCGGTCAACCTGAAGCCGGGTGACACGGTGGCGGTGTCAGGCGCGGCGGGCGGTGTGGGTTCGCTGGTCGTGCAGCTGGCCAAGCGCACGGGCGCGGAGGTCGTGGGCATCGCGGGACCGGCCAACCACGACTGGCTCGCGTCGCACGGCGTGAAGCCGGTCGCGTATGGGGAAGGCCTTGCCGCCGCGTTGGACGGCATCACCGCGTTCATCGACACGCACGGCACCGGCTACGTGAAACTCGCCCTGGAGCTGGGCCTGCCGACCGACCGGATCAACACCATCGCCGACTTCCCGGCCATCGCCGAGTACGGCGTGAAGGGCGAGGGCAGCGCCTCGGCCAGCGACATCGACGAGATCGCCGAACTGGCTCGGCTGGTGGCCGAGGGCGAGCTGGAGGTGCCGATCGCCGCGACCTACCCGCTCAGCGAGGTGCGTGCCGCCTACACCGAACTGGCCAAGGGCCACACGCGCGGAAAGATCGTGCTGATTCCCTGACCGATCGTGTCGAGAACCCGTCGGCGAGTTCGACACAGTGGTGAGCCACCAACGAGAGGACGCTCACCATGGCACTCGTGATCTGCGACATGTCGATCTCGCTCGACGGGTACGTCACCGGCCCGAACGACAGCCGCGCGAACCCGTTCGGCGACGGCGCCGGGGGTCTGCACGACTGGATCTTCGCCGACGCGACCGACGCCGACCGGGCCATCCTGCAGGAGGCCATCGACGGCTGCGGTGCGGTCATCATGGGCCGCAAGTCGTTCGACAAGAACGAGGGTGACGGCGGCTGGGGTGACGGCGGCCCGGTCGGCGACACCCCGGTATTCGTGGTGACCCACAACAAACCGGCCCAGGACTATCCGGCTGTGTACACGTTCGTCACCGATGGTGTGGTGAGCGCGATCGAGCAGGCCAAGGCCGCGGCCGGTGACAAGGTAGTCGGCCTGCACGGCGCCACGATCATGCAACAGGCGCTCCCACTCGGCCTGGTCGACGAGATTCGCGTGCACGTGGTCCCGGTGCTGCTCGGCGGCGGCACACCGTTGTTCGGTGCGCTCGACAAGTCGATCACTCTGGAGCGCACTCAGGCGGTGGTCACCCCGGCCGCCACCCACATCAGCTTTCGCGTCGTCAGGTGATCCGGATCGTCTCGATCCACGCCGGCGGGTCCGGTTGACCGGTACCGATCAGGCCCGCGATCACCCGGCAGGACGCCGGTTCGGCGGGCCACGGGGTGTACCCGTCGGTCAGGACGATGATCACCTGTGGCCGATCGGCGAACGCGGCCTCGATACCGACGCGCATGTCGGTGCCACCGCCTCCAGCCAAGGTGACCTGCTCTGCTGAGGCCACCCGGCGGACCGCGTGCACGTCGGCATCGCAGGACAGCACGGTCACGCGGTTTCCGCGAATGCCGACTTCGCGCAGCACACCGGTGATCTCGGCCAGCGCGGTCGCCAGCTCGTCCTCCCCCATCGACCCCGACGTGTCGACCACGATCGCGACCTTCGGCAACGGCCGGTGCAGGCTGGGCAGCACGATCCCGGGCAGGTTGCGCCGGCTCGGCCGCCGATAGGTGTAGTCCACCGCGCCACTGGCCCAGGCCGCGGCCTCCCGCACGGCACCGGCGAGCACCACCCGCCAGTCGACCACGGGTTCCAGAAGCTCCTCGGCCCACCGTTTCCAGCCCCCGGGCAGGGTTCCCCGGCTGCGCATGTGGGCGCGCATCGATTCGGCGGTCTGCCGCCGGATCGACTCGGCCTCCACACCGGACACTCCCCGGCCGTCGGTCTCCCAAGGGGATGGCTGACCATGGGCGCCCGATCCGCAGTCCGGTGTGTGCGGAGTTTCTGGGATGTGCGGAAGGTACTGCTCGAACAGCTGGCCGTTGGCGAGCCCGAAGTCCGCAGGAACGACCCTGCCCTGCGGCAACGGGATGAGGTCGGCGACCAGGTCGTCGTTGATCTCGCAGTCCTGCGCGATGTTCGTGCGGCGGTGGTCCGTGGCCGCGATCCGGTCCGCGCGGCCGTGGTGATCGCGCAGCAGATGGGCGACCTCGTGGATCCATACCCCAGCAAGTTCCTCAACCGGCGTCCTGGCAACGAAATCCGGCGAAACGTAGCAGCGCCAACGTTTGTCCACGCCCATAGTCGGCACGTGCTCGCTGGGCACGACCGCCAGCGCGTACAACGCCGATGCCAAGTAGGGCCGGTCTTTCGCGGCCCGGTACCGCGCCGCGAGCAGCTTGGTCCGGTCCAGCCCGGTCATCGCAGCGCGCCGGACAGTTCCAGCAACTCAAGGAATGCGTCCATACTGGACGGAACCGGCCACGCGGGTTCCCTCAGTACAGCCAGATCCGTGGCAGCCTTGGCAGCGACGTCGGGGACACCGGCATCCACAGCCTTGGCCAGCACCGCCCAGCCCGCTTCCCACCGCTTCTGGGTAAGCCGTCCTTGCACCGCCGCGACAACCGCGGTCAGGAACGCCAGCTGCCGGTCACCCCGCGAAGGGAGCGCGAACGCGTCCGGGTGAGCGAGCACCCGGTCCGGGTCGGGCAGGTCGAGTTCGTCCAAATAGGACACCAGCTCCAGGCCCGCGCCATCCCCGATCGCGCCCACCAACGCGGTCGCCAACGCCTCGCTGGACACGTCGCACGCGTACGCGGCGGCCATCAGCCGCAACGCCATCTCCCATGTCCGCGGCGAAGGCCAAGCCCGGCCCCGCGCTTCGGCGTCGGCGGGCATGTGGTGCACCAGACCTGGCCGTGCGCTGAGGAATCCGGATACCGAACCCCGCGCCTGGGCCAGCGCGCCGGTGATCCGCGCCGGGTCGACCACGGGAATCGTGAGCTGGGGCCAGGTTCCGGCCATACCCCGGGCGACCGTGCGCGGATCGTGCGTCCAGTCCAGGTGAACGAACCGGTTGGCCAGCGGCGGGCTCAGATGCCAGCCGTCGGCCGCGCTCGACGGTGGATTGGCAGCGGCGACCACCCGGACCTCAACGGGCAGACGGAGGCTACCGACCTGACGTTCCAGCACAACCCGCAACAGGGCGGCCTGAACCGCGGGCGGGGCCGAGGAAAGCTCGTCGAAGAACACCAGACCCCGGCCGGCACCGGACAACCGGACCGCCCAGTCCGGCGGCGCCATGGTCACCCCGGTGCTCGCCGGGTTCTCGCCGACCACGGGCAGCCCGGCGAAGTCCGACGGCTCGTGCACGCTGGCGATCACGGTCTCCAGCGGCACCCCAAGGCCTTGGGCGAGTTGCTCCATGCCCGCGGACTTGCCGATCCCCGGTTCACCCCACAGCAAAACGGGCAGGTTCGCGGCCACGGCGAGCGCGAGCGCCTCGTGCCGCGGGTTGGTGGCCGGTTCGGTGCGGGTGGCTCGCAGCTGGGCGATCAGCAGGTCGGCGGCGGCCAGCGGGTCAGTCGACATCGAGGAAGGCCAGATCTGTGCGGTTGTTCCAGTGGATGAGCGTGCCCAAGGTCCGGCGGAGGTCGTCGGTGGCGTCGGTGCGCGCACCCGCCGCGATCAGCGCCCGGACCAGGTCGGCCGAACCGCCGTCGGCGACCACCGCGTGCAGGGGTGTGCGCCCTTCGTGGTCCCGGGCCTCCAGGTCGAGGCCGGCCTTGAGCAGCCTCGGCAACACCTGCTCGAAATCCACGTAGTGCACCACGTGCAGCAGCGTCTGCTTGCGTCCATTGCGGACGAACGGGTCGAACCCCATGTCCAGCAACGCGAGCACCGCGGCCGTGTCACCGTGCCGCAGCCGCGTGAACATCTCGTCGCGTTGCAGGCGCAGGGCCTTGTGCGGCCGCTTGCCTTCCCGCAACCGCTCCTGCGCCTCGAAGCACCCGGAGATCTTGCCGCCGAACGCCATCAGCGCCCGTTCGCGACGGTGTTCCGCCTCGGTGTGCGGGGACTTCAGGACACCGTCCCGCATGGCCACGACGTGCCATTCCCCTTGGCAGCGCACACGAACCTCGGGCAGCTCCACGCGCTGCGGCTCCGGGATCTCACCGGACCAGTCCGGGAACAGCGATTCGCGAACAAGCGGGTGCAGGTCGCCGGGCGTCAGCTTGCCGCGCCGGACCAGCTCCAGATCCGGCTGCAGGTAAGCGTTCGCGTCCGGGACGCCGCGAAGGTCAGTGCTGGACAGGACTCTGGCGATCGGGCCGTCCAGCAACAGGCCGGTCGAGCCGCCGAGCTGAGCCCAGGACCGTTTCCGGGGCAGCCGGGTCAGCATCAGCGGCCGCTTGGCCAGATCCTCCACCGCACGTGGGGTGAACCACTGCCACGATCTCTGGATGACCGTCTGGTCCAGTTGCCTGCCGACCGCCTGCAGCGCGGCTTCGGCCTCGCCGCGTTGCTGCAGGACGACGAGCCACTCCGCGTACGCGACCGGGTCTTCGGTGCCGGGGTCGGACTGGGGCGGCTCGGCGGGCGTGCCGTCGCGGTGGAAGAACGGCGCGCGGTCCCCGCCACCACAGCGGATCCGCAGCTCGTCGGCGTGGTCGGCGTGCCAGAGGTGCTTGCTGTCGGTCCAGTCCAGCACGGTCTGGCCGCGTTCCGGTCGCACGGTGCCGAAGCCGAGGACGAGTCGCTGGTGTCCGTCCACCATGGACGGCGTGCGCAGGTACAGCTCGCCCTCCGGGCGGTTGACCAGGACGACCCAGAGCCTGGGCACCAGGCTGTCCCGGCCACCGAGCACCCGCGGCAGGTGCCAGCGGGCCAGATCGGGCGCGAGCCCCGGCTCGGCGTATTCGTCCAGAACATCCTTGATGTCCACATTGGTCGCGGCGCACGCGGCGCGCCAGTCACCTCGCAGCCGCGCTTGGGTGGCGGCTTCGATCATCGACCGGGGCACCGCGCAGCGCCGCACGCGTAACCAGCTGTTGACCTCGTCGGGTGTCATCTCTCCACCGTGGATCGGGGGCAAGGCCGGCCGGATTCGAACCGGCGTCCTCCAGCGTGGAGGCTTGGGCGCGTCGACCTCTGCGCTACGGCCTTGCCAAGGCGAAGACTAGCAACGCGCGCGTAGCCCTTTTTCTGGCAACCGGGAAAGAAACTCCCACCCATCGGCCCTAATCAGGCGCGACGCCGTTACATAGCGTCGGAGGCATGGATCCGGCGGCCCGAGCCGGTCCCCAGAGTTCCAGGAGAACCCATGCCCCTGCGTCGCCTCGCCACGGTGGTGGCTTCGGCCACCCTGCTGGCTCCCCTGTTCGGGGCGACCGCCCAAGCAGCCCCCGTTGACGCCCAGCAGGGACTGCAGCTGGTCGCTGTCCGCGATTCCCTGCTGGCCACGCACTACTGGTACGTCCAGACCTACGCCGGCCACAAGGTCCTCGACAGCTTCTACGTCAAGCACGTCGACAAGAAGACCGGTGAGGTGAGCATCGACGACGGCCGCCAGGCCGTGGGCAAGCTCGCCGAGACGCCGTCCGTCTCCGCCGCGTCGGCCGCCGCGGCCGCGGGCGACCAGACCGCGCCCAACGATGTGTCGGTGTGGCAGGGCAAACTGGTGTACTCGGTGCTGAAGAACACCGGCAAGGGCACCGTCCGCACCATTGTGGACGCTCAGTCCGGTCAGGTGCTCAACGAGCAGAGCCTGGTCAAGCACGTGAACGGCACCGGCAAGGTGTTCTCCCCCAACCCGGTCGCGAGCCAGCAGAACGAGTCGCTGACCGACCAGAACGACAAGGACTCGGCGGTCCCGTCCACCGCGTACAAGTCGGTCTCGCTGACCGATCTGGACGGTTCGGGCTACCTGTCGGGCAGCTACGCCAAGATCACCGACCCGAAGAACAAGCAGCCGAAGTCCACGACGAACACCTTCAACTACACCCGCAACAACGACTTCTTCGAACAGGTGATGGCGTACTACAGCGTCACCGAGACGCAGAAGTACATCCACGGCCTCGGTTTCACCAACGTGAACAACGAGGCCCAGGACCTCAAGACGACCGGGCTCTCGGACGACAACTCGTTCTACGACCCCAGCACCGACCAGATCACGTTCGGCACCGGCGGTGTCGACGACGCCGAGGACGCCGAGGTCATCTGGCACGAGTACGGCCACGCCATCCAGGACGCGCAGGTCCCCGGCTTCGGCTCGACCGTCGAGGCGGGCAGCATCGGCGAGGGCTTCGGCGACTGGTGGGCCATGATCATGTCGTCCGCCGTCCAGCAGGACACCGCCACCACCCCGATCGCCTGCATCGCCGACTGGGACGCCACCTCCTACACCTCCGGCACCCCCCACTGCCTGCGCCGCACCGACACCAACCTCACCTACGCCGACCGCGACGGTGAGGTCCACGACGACGGCCAGATCTGGAGCCGCGCCCTCTTCGACATCTACAAGGCCTTCGGCCGCGACAAGTCGGCCAAGCTCGTGCTCGAGTCCCACTTCACCTACAAGCCCAACACCACCATGGCCCAGGCCGCCAACGCGACCGTCGCCACCGCCAAGAAGCTCTTCGGCAACGCGGACGCCGCCAAGGTGACCGCCGCCTTCCACGCACGGGGCATCATCTAGGACCCTGTCCTTCAGGGGCGCCGCCGACCAGGCGGCGCCCCTGAAGCTTGTCCGGGGTCGTTGAGGTACGCCTCTGAGGACCAGCACGACCTGGCGGCGCGATTTTGTGCGGGGTGGCGGCGCACATACGCTCGTTCGCGAGGCAGGGCGCCAGCCCTGACCGCACCTTTCGTCCTGCCTGTGCGCCGCAGGGGTCCCCGCACCAAATCGCGCTGCCGCCCCCTCACCACGAACCACGATCCCCCTCAGGAAACCTTTACACACCCTCGGTTGCCCCAATCGGCCGATCAGGGAGCAACCAAGCGTTTGTTAGGCTCGGCCCATGATTGCCACGGTGGTGTGGGGTACGGGCAATGTCGGCCGTGCTGCGATCCGGGCGGTGGAGGCCCATCCGGGGCTGAAGCTGGCCGGGGTGGTGGTGAACAACCCGGACAAGGTCGGCAAGGACGCGGGTGTCCTCGCAGGTCTGGACCACGAGCTGGGGGTCACCGCTACCGGCGACGCCGACGCGCTGCTGGCCGCGAGTCCCCGCGCGGTGGTCTACGCCGCGTCCGGGGAGGTCCGGCCGCTGGAGGCGATCGCGGACATCGCGAAGGCCATCAAGGCCGGCGCGGTGGTGGTCTCGCCGAGTGTGTACGCCCTCTACGACCACCGCAACGCGCCCAAAGAGTTCACCGACCCCATCCACGAGGCCATCGCGCAGGGTGGCGGCAGCCTGTTCGTGTCGGGTGTGGACCCGGGCTGGGGCAACGACATCCTGCCGGTCCTGATGACCGGCCTGGCCAGCACGATCGATGTCGTGCGGTGCCAGGAGATCTTCGACTACTCCACCTACGAGCAGCCCGACTCGGTGCGCTACCTGGTGGGGATGGGCCAGCCGATGGACTACCAGCCGCCGATGCTGGCCCCGATGGTGCCGAGCATGGTGTGGGGCGGCCAGATCCGGCTGATCGCGAAGGCGCTCAACGCCGAGATCCAGGAGATCCGCGAGACGGTGGACCGCCGCCCGCTCGAGAAGACCGTTACCACCAGGACGATGGGCGAGTTCGAGGCCGGGACCCAGGGCGCCATCCGGTTCGAGGTGCAGGGCATCGTCGAAGGCGAGCCCAGAATCGTGATCGAGCACGTGACCCGGATCCACCCGGACTGCGCGCCGGACTGGCCGCAGCCGCCCAGCGGCGCCGGGGCCCACCGCGTGGTCATCGAGGGGCGGCCGCGCATCGAGGTCACCGTCGAGGCAACCGACGAAGGCGAGAATAGATCCGCTGGCGGGAACGCGACGGCGGTGGGACGGTTGGTGAACGCGATCGGCTGGCTCGCCGAGGCCGGGCCGGGCTGCTACGACGCGCTCGAC
>CBIMJO010000009.1:0-22797 GCA_966244135.1 uncultured Actinocrispum sp.
GTACGACTTCTTCCTGTACGGCACCGCGGCCGCACTGGTGTTCCCCAAGGTGTTCTTTCCGCACTCCTCGGCGCTGACCGGGACTCTCCTTGCCTTCAGCACGTTCTGGGCGGGTTTCGTGGCCCGTCCGATCGGCGGGGTGCTCGCCGGGCACTTCGGTGACAAGTACGGGCGCAAGCCGGTGGTCGTCACCTGTCTGGCGCTGATGGGGGCCGCGACCTTCCTGATCGGCTGCCTGCCCAGCGCCTCGGCCGTCGGCCCGCTGGCCCCGACCCTGCTGGTCGCATTGCGCTTCCTGCAAGGGATCGCGGCGGGCGGCCAGTGGGGCGGCATCGTGCTGCTGCTCACCGAGTCCGCCGGTCCCAAACGGCGCGGCTTCGCCGGAACCTTCGGGCAGACCAGCGTGCCCGTCGCCGTGATCATCTCCAACCTGATCTTCGTCGCGGCCAGTGCCCTGATGCCGAACGACGCCTTCCTCAGCTGGGGCTGGCGCATTCCCTTCCTGGTCAGCATCGTGATGTTCCTGGTGGTTCTCTACATCCAGGCCAAAGTGGAGGACACGCCCGAGTTCCGCGAGCTACAGCAGGAGGTGTCGAGTTCGGAGAAAGCGGTGGTCCGCGCTCCGCTGGCGAAGGTCATCCGGGGCAAATGGGGGACGATCCTGCTCGGCTGCGGGCTGCTTTCGGCCACCAACAGCCTTTTCTACGTCAGCATCTCCGGACTCCTGAGCTATGGCACCACCTCTCTCGGACTCGCGCGCAACTCCCTGCTCACGGTGGTGCTGGCCAGTTCCGTGGCGATGCTCGTGATCATCCCGTTGTCCGGCCACATCTCGGACAAGGTGGGGCGCCGGCCGCTGATCCTGATCGGCGGTCTGGGCGTCGCCGTCTGGGCCTTCCCATACTTCGGGCTCGTCGACACCGCGTCGCTGCCGCTGATCTTCGTCGCCGTCTTGGTGGGTTTCGTGTTCCAGACCCTCACCTACGGCCCGATCGCGAGCTTCCTCGGCGAGCTCTTCGCGCCCAACGTCCGCTACTCGGGCGCATCGCTGGCCTACCAGCTCTCCGCGATCATCGTCAGCGGTGGCACGCCGTTCCTCATGACAGCACTCATCGCGAACACCGGGAGCACAGTGCCGGTCGCCATCTACATCATGGCCATGGGGCTGATCACGTTCGCCAGCGCGTGGTTCCTGCCCGAGACGAACACCGCCGAGGTCCGCGCCGACCCGCACGCCATCCCGGGCACGCAGCTCTACCACTGATGCGCCACCGAGATCCAGAGAAGAGGCCAGCGTGAGAACTCGCCGGATCGCCCTGCTCGCAACCGTTGTCGTGGTGGCAGGCGCGATCCAGGTCGTCGGGGCCGGATCCGCGATCGCGACCACGGTGCCGCAGTGCGCTGGGCTGGCCGGGATGGAGATCCCGGCATCGGTCATGAGCCTGCCGACACACGGCGGTCGCGTTCAATCGGCGTCGGACAAGACCAGCGTCGTCAGTGGCGAGACGATCGAGTACTGCCAGGCCGACGCCGACATCTTTCCCGTTGATCCGGCCGCGCCGCACATCAAGATGCGGGTCGACCTGCCGTTTGACTGGAACCGCAAGGCGATGATGTTCGGGGGCGGCGGCTACAACGGCACTATCCCCGACCTGAGTGCGAATGTGCCGTTCGGCCCCGCGGACCAGCCGGTGCCGTTGGCCCGGCGATATGCGATATTCGCCAGCGACTCCGGTCACCAGCAGAACCCGGCAGTCCCACCGTCGCTGGATGGGTCGTTCGGCGTGAACGACGAGGCCCTGAACAACTTCGCTGCCGGTGACGCGCTCAAGAAGACACGCGACGCGAGCCTTTTCCTGATCCGGCACGCCTATCGGGCCGATCCCACCGAGATCTACTTCGCCGGAGGCTCGACGGGCGGCCGCGAGGCGCTCATCGTCGCCCAACGCTGGCCGACGGCGTTCGACGGCGTGATTTCCGCCTTTCCGGCCTGGAACAACCTGAGTGAGATCCTGGACATCGGTTATCTGGCGCAGGTTCTGTCCCGCCCCAACGCCTTCCCAGGTGTCGAGAAGCAGAAGCTCCTCTACGACAACATCATTGACGCGTGCGATGGGCTGGACGGCGTTCGGGACAAGGTCATCTCGAACCCGGGTGGCTGTCACTTCGATCCGCGCGCGCTTCGCTGCCCGGGCGGCGCAGATACCGGTCCGGCCTGCCTGTCGGATCCGCAGATCAGGGCCGTGATCGCCATGTCCACCCCGTTCCGGTGGCCCTACCGGATCGCCAGTGGCGAGACCGGCTACCCGGGCTTCCCGTTCCTGTCCGGGGCGGACATGCGAACCCCGTTCCTCGGGTTCGGCACGACGGCACCGGCCGATCCCATGCCGGTGACGAGCGGTTATGGCATGCAGTACTGGGCGCAATGGGTCAAGTACTTCCTGACCCGCGACCCCGACCACAACTCGCTGGACGTGGATCCCCGGCAGCCGGGACAGTGGCTCGGCCGGATCAGCTATCTGTCCACTGTAGAGGATCGCAACACCGTGGACCTCCGCCCGTTCGCTCGCGGCGGTGGCAAGCTGATCCTGCTCCACGGCGCCGCGGACGAGCTGGTCTCTGACCGCTCGACGAGCGACTACTACCAGCGAGTGCGCAACGTGCTGGGTCCTGAGCCGACCCGAGCTTTCCTGCGGTACTACCTCGTGCCCGGAGCCAATCACGCGAACTTCGGCACGCCGGCATTCGCCGCCGGCTGGGACTCACTCTCGGCGCTCGAGCGCTGGGCCGAACGGGGACAGCCGCCGGCGAACCCGATCGTGGCCGACATCAACCACAACCGCACTCGCCCACTATGTGAATATCCGGGCTGGCCCAGGTATCGAGCCGGTGATCCGGACAGCGCCTCGAGCTTCGCCTGCACCCGTTGACGCCATCCGTCCGCAGTGGACGGTGAGGCGGTTCGAAAGTTTCGAAGCGAACAGGCCCGATGTGACTGCTTGACGTGACCGGTGTGGCGGTTCTACGTTCGGGAACGGTTGCGCGGCGGCGGCTTCGAAACTTTCGGTGTCCCCGTGCCGACAGTGCTGTTGGTGGGAGGCGCTATGGACAGCAAGTCCCCGGTTCTCCGCCTGGGATTGGCGGGTGTGGTCACGGCGGGCGTTCTCGTGGCGGCGAACGCGGTGAGCAGCGGGGGAGCCGGCGCCGAAGGGGCCGCGGTGTGGGCGCACACGTGGACGGCGATGCCACAGCTCACCGAACCCGCGAACATGCCGCCACCGCCGTTCACGCAGGACAACCTGGTGCTGGCGGACAGCACGCTGCGGCAGACCCTCCGGGTCACGGTGGGCGGCCGGCTGGTCAGGTTGCGGTTCTCGAATGCGTTCGGGGGCGCGGTTCTGCCGATCACCGGGGTGTCGGTAGCGGTCCCGGCAGGCGGGCAGGCCGGGGTGAGCGCGATTCAGGCGGGCAGCGCACGGGCGGTGACGTTCCAGGGAAAGTCCTCAGTGGACGTTCCGGTGGGGGCGCAGGTGGTGTCGGATCCGATCGAGTTCGCGGTGGCGCCACGGACCAACGTCACGGTGACGATGTATCTGGCCAAGGGGCAGGCCTCGAACAACATCACCTCACACCCCGGATCCCGGACGACCTCGTACCTGGTGACCGGCAACCACCTCGCCGACGAAGACCTGCCCGGCGCGACGACCACCGCCCACTGGTATTTCCTCAGCGGTGCCGAGGTGCTGACCAAGCGGGCCGCGGGTGGGGTGGTCATGCTGGGTGACTCGCTGACCGATGGTCGCGGCTCCACCACGAACATGAACAACCGCTGGCCCGACCAGCTGCTTGACCGGCTGCAGGCGCACCCGGCGACGGACGGGACGGCGGTGCTGAACCAGGCGGCGGGCGGCAACCGGGTGCTCAACGACGGCCTCGGTCCGAGCGCGCTGGCCCGGCTCGACCGCGATGTCCTTGCGCAGAGCGGGGTCCGGTGGCTGATCGTGTTCGAAGGCGTCAACGACATCGGCACGGCTGATGCCGGTGCGGAACCGCAGAAGGACGTCGCCGAGGACCTGGTCGACGCGTACGAGCAGATCATCATCCGGGCGCACGCCCAGGGAATCCGGGTTTACGGCGCGACCCTGCTGCCGTTCGGCGGCAACACCGGCTACGACGACGCCGCCGGAAACCGGGAGGCGGCCCGGCAGGCGGTCAACCGGTGTATCCGCACGAGTCACCGGTTCGACGCCGTCATCGATTTCGACGCCGTGACCCGCGATCCGGCCGACCCGCGGCGGCTGCTGCCCAGTGTCGACGACGGAGACCACCTGCACCTCAACCCGTTCGGGTACAAGGTGCTCGCCGATGCCGTCCCCGCTGCGCTGCTGCGCTAGCGAAACATCCACTTCGGACGGTGCGGAAACCAGCGAGGAGGAGTCTGCGATGCGAGCGCGGTCCGGTGCACAGTGGCGGATAGGCACGCTTTTGCTGGTGCTCACGATGTTCATCGGGCTGACGTCGGCCGTGCACGCCGAGGCCGCCCCGGAGGCCGCCTACGACGGCTCCAGCATGTGGCTGCGGTACGTGCCGGTGAGCGACCCGGGTGTCCTGCGAACCTACCGGCACACGATCAGCTCGATCGTCGTGGAGAACGCCGACAGCACCAAAGTCCACCGCCACACGCCGGACCTGGCCATGGCGCCCGGTTCGGCCGAACACCTGGCGCAGACCACGTTGGCAGCCGCGAGGGACGAACTGGCCCGAGGGCTGGGCGGACTGCTCGACCAGAACGTCCCGGTCGAGACCAGCCCGCGGGACGGCTCCGTCATCGTCGGGACCCGGGACAGCTCGAAAGCCGTGAACCGGTACATCCCCGCGCAGGATCTGGTTCCGGCCGGCCCTGACGGGTACGTGATCCGCTCGATCTCCCAAAGAGGGCAACGGTTCACCGTCATCGCCGGCAACACCGACATCGGCGCCCTGTACGGGTCGTACGCGTTCCTCCGGTTGATGCAGACGCAGAAACCGGTCACTGGCCTGAGCATCCTCGAAACGCCGAAAGTCAAGCACCGCCACCTGAACTACTGGGAGACCGAACGCCTCTACGCGGGCAACAACGCGACCGGAACCGGCGGCCTGAACGGCGAGAACGGTGCCATCTTCGACTTCGCCGCCACCGGTGCCAGTGCGGGCAAGAACCTGCCGGTCATCCTCGACCGGTACATCGTCGCGGCGCGATCCCTTGCCTCGGTGGGAATCAACGGGATCACGATCAACAACGTCAACGCCAACACCGTCTACCTCACGCCCGCGTACATCGAGCAGGAAGCCGCGCTGGCCGATGCGTTGCGCCCCTACGGGATCAAGATCGCGGTGTCCATCAACTACGCGGCACCAACGGATCAGCGGTTCGCGCCGGACACCTTGACGCCCCAGCAGCTCAACCCGTACAGCGCCGAGTTTCAAGGCTGGTGGAACCGCAGGGCACGGGCGCTGCAGGCGGCCATCCCGGACTTCGTCGGGTTCACCGTGAAGGCGAACTCCGAAGGCCAGCCGGGACCGCAGGACTTCGGGTACGACCACGGCGATGGCGCGAACGGGATCGCGGCGGCGATCGCGCCGCTGGGGATGATGATCTACTGGCGCACGTTCGTCTACAACGCCGAAGTGGACAACGACCGGTTGAAGCGGCCGTACCTGGAGTTCGGCAAGATCGACGACGAGGTCCAGCCCGACGGTTCGCGGGGCCGGTTCGCGGACAACGTGTTCCTGCAGACCAAGAACGGCCCGCTGGACTACCAGGCCAGGGAACCGGTCCACCCGATGTTCGGCCGGATGGAGAACACCAGTCAGGCGATCGAGCTCCAGGTCACCCAGGAGTACACCGGTCAGAACACGATGCTCGCCTATCTCGCCCCGATGTGGGAGGAGGTCCTGAAGACCGACACGTACGCCACGGACGCGCAGGGACGGTTGCTGGACAAGCGTCTGGTGGGCGACATCGTGGACGGGACCGCGCAGGGCCAGCGGGACACCGCGATCGTGGGCGTGGCCAACCTGGGCAACGCGGACAACCTTACCGGCCACCACTTCTCGCAGGCCAACCTGTTCGCGTTCGGTCGGCTGGCGTGGAACTGGACGACGGACTCGCGGAGCATCGCGGACGACTGGGCCCGGATGACCTGGAGCAACCGCGGCGAGGTGGTCGGCACGATCGTGCGGATGATGATGGGGTCACGGGAAGCGCTCGTGAACTACCAGACCCCGCTCGGTGTCGCGCACCAGTTCCGGTCCAGTGACCACTATGGACCCAACCCGGCGGAGTTCTTCATCAAGGACGACTGGAGCCCGGTGTACTACAACAAGGCGGACAGTGTCGGCCTTGGGTATGACCGCTCCGCGACGGGAAGCAACCTTGTCGCACAGTATTTCCCCACGCTGGCAGCGAAATACGGCAACATCGACACCGTTCCGGAGAACCTGATGATGTGGTTCCACCACGTGCCGTGGGACCACGGGATGCGCAGTGGCCGGATATTCTGGGACGAGCTGGTCTACCGTTACCAGATGGGCGTCCAGTACGTGACCTGGATGCGTCAGACCTGGGACTCCCTGCGGCCCTACATCGACGCACGCCGCTTCACCGAGGTTCAGGCGAAGCTCGCGAGCCAGGAGGCCGACGCGGCCGGCTGGCGGGACACCTGCGTGAACTACTGGCGGGAGTTCAGCGGCCGGGCCAATCCCGTCGATGACGGCCCATTGTCGATCAAGATCGTCGTCAACGGACGGACCGTGGGCGGGTTCGACCTGTCCGCGTCGTCGTACCAGATCCCCGTGGCCGCCGGTGGATCGCCGGTGATCAGCAAGGTCATCCCGGCCGATCCCAGCGTGCGGTACGAAATCCTGTCGCAGTCCGGCGGACGGGCGGTCGTGCGGGTCACCGGCAAGAGCTACTTCGGGCCCATCGTGAAGGACTACGTCTTCACCATGGTCCGCGACACCACGTTGAAGAGCCTCAAGGTGAACGGCAGGCAGCTGGCATCCTTCGCGCCGGATGTCCTGAACTACCATGCCGTTCTTTCGAAAGGCGGCGCCAAGGTCGACGCTGTGGCGAACGATCGGGCGGCCAGTGTCCGCGTCGAACAGACCGCCGGGCAGGCGAAGGTCACGGTCACGAACGGTGACGCGACTTCGGTCTACACCGTCGATTTTGACACCGCGATCCGGGGCAGCGACGAGTTCACCTCCGCGCAACTGGGGCCACAGTGGCGATGGGTGCGACCCGACAGCGAGAAGTGGCGGCTGGCCAACGGATCGCTCGTGATCACCTCGCAGAACGGCGACCTGCAGGAAGCCGTGAACACCGCCCGCAACATCGCCCTGCGGGACGTGAACGGCGACTGGACGGCCCAGGCCCGGATCGTGTTCTCCCACCCGGTCGCGCAGAACAACGAACAGGGCGGCATCATCGCCTACACAGACGACGACAACTACGTGAAACTCGCATGGGAGATGGCCAACGCGACCGCCCCGGTCGACAAACTTCGCGTAGTGCTCGTCCGCGAACAGGGCGGAGCCACAACCACCCTGCAAATCACGGGATCCAACGCGCAGCGGATAGTCGGCCCGTCCGGCGCCATCTGGCTCAGACTCACCAAGACGGGGAACACCTACAAGGCCTACTACTCCGGCGACGGGACCGTCTACAAGTTCCTCGGCTCCTCCACTGTGGACGTCGAGCCGCTCGGTGCCGGTCTGGTCGCCTTCAACCGCGCCGGAACATCCCAAGACCTGGACGTGGCCTTCGACTACTTCCGAATAGAAAGCCGGGGCGACCGCGTCCGCTGACTCGGTCCGGCGTGACGAAGGTGAGGTAGCCTGCGTCCTCATGTCGATCGCCGCGTTGCTGCTTGACCGTCTGCATGCCGTGGGACTGGGCGACGTGACGGCGGTCGAGCCGGTCGAAGGCGGGCTCGCGGCGCTGGCCGGCGTCGCTGCCCGGCGCGATGGGCCCCCGTTGTTCGTCAAGTCGTTCGCCGAGGTGCCGGCGGACGACCTGTTCACGGCCGAGGCGGAAGGGCTCGATGCTTTGCGGCAACGCGGAGCGCTTGCCACGCCCGAGGTCGTGCTCGCGACGCGAGACGTGCTGGTGCTGTCCGTCCTGCGGGAGCAGCCGGAAGCGGTGGATTTCTGGGAGCAACTCGCTCATGCGCTGGCGCGGCTGCACACCTCGACAGCGCACGACAAGTTCGGGTGGGAGCGCGACAATTGGCTCGGCCGCTACCGCCAGGAGAACGCGTGGACCACCGACGGATACGAGTTCTTCGCCCGGCGCCGCCTGCTGCGCTGGCTGCCGGAGCGGCGTGTCCGGGCGGCGCTGGACGAGCAGGACCGGCGGGCCTTGGAACGGCTGTGTGAGCGCCTGCCGGACCTGCTGCCGCCCCGGCCTGCCTGTCTGACCCACGGGGATCTGTGGGCTCACAACATCCTCGCCACGGAGGCCGGCCGGCCCGCGGTGATCGACCCGGCCGTCTCCTACACCTGGGCCGAGGTCGACCTGGCGCACCTGTGGTGCACTCCCCATCCGCCACAGGCGAAGCGGTTCTTCGACGTCTACCCGGACCTGACCGGTCTGGACGACGACTGGCGAGCCCGGATGCCGGTGATCCAGCTGCGTCAGCACCTGGCCGTGATCGCCCAGTTCGACTACGACTGGGGCGCGGCCCACCAGGTCCGCGCCGTCCTCAAGCCGTTCCGCCGACTGACGTCCGCGCGAACTCAACGGTCCACAAAGGATTAATGGCTGAGTGTCGACCTCGCGACGTGCAGGCCGAGACGTTGTCCGGCCTCGTGGTCGGGTCTGGTGTGGACACCGGCCGGGATCCGGCTGAGGCCGGCTTCGTCGGCGATGTGCTGGAGCCGGTCGAACCGGCGCACGACGCCCGGCAGGGCCTCGGACGTCACGGCCACCTCGTGGTGGCGCAGGCGGGCCGCGTCCAGGACGAGGGCGCCGGCCTGGGCGATCACACTGTGCGCGCCGGGATAGGCGGGGTCGGCCGGGGTGGTAGCCAGGCTGGTCCAGGCCGGGTCGCCGATGGTGGCCGGATTTCCGTCTTCGCCGGCCAGCCGGACGGCGGTGATCGGCCGCCAGATCCGGTAGTGGTACTTGGCCTCGTAGAAGGCGATCACCGCGTCGGCGAAGGTGAGGTTGAGGCTGGCGAACACCCTGGTCGCGGTTGCCAGTCCGGTGGTGCGCAGCAGTGTCTGGGCGATCTCGTTCCAGTAGTTCCAGATCGGTGCGGCCCAGAAGCGGGCCTGTGTTGTCTGGTCGGCGGTGCGGGTGGTGCTGGTGTCCCGGCCGAGGCTCGCGACTTCGTTGGTGGCGATGGCATAACGCTGTTCGGTCAGGCGCGGGTAGGGAGCCGGGCGGAACTGGTCGGCCCGGTTCAGGACGAACGGTGTTACGGCCGCCCAGTGGGTGAACACGGCCGGGCCGAAGTTCGGCGGGGTCGGCCGGTACTGGCCGGGTGCGGTGCCCGGTGGGAGAACCGGGGGAGTGGCGGCCGAGCCGTCGTGGGCCCTGCGCTCCAGTATCCGGCGCGCTGCGGCCTGCCCGATCCGGGTACCGCGGCCGGTGTCGTGGGCGGTCTCGAGCTGGGCTTGCAGCACGGCGTCCAGGTCCTTGACCGCCGCGGGAAACAGGGCGGCCAACACGTCGTGTCCCGCCTGAGCCACCGCGGCAGTGAGGGCGGACCGGGGGCTGGCGAGGGCCGCGTGGTGCATGGCGGCGTGCATCATCGCGAAGCTGCGGGTGGGATGTACCGTCGGCGGGTGGGCGCCGGGTGTGCGGACGATCCGGAGCAGGGCCTGGTTCCACTCGATCGCCGGTACCGGGTCGGCCTCGCGCGGCGTGGCGATGGCCGGGGTGACGGGGGTGAGGGCGAATACGGCGCCTGCGAGCAGGGTTCGGCGGGACAAGCTGGTCACGAGGGCTCCCATGGATCATTTCCGCGATGTCGTCGGGATGAGATAGGCGCACCGGTTACGCCGCTGGGCGTCGTGTAACCCGCCCGCGTATCTGGGAGAGGGTGTTCCTCGCACAGGCACGAAGCTCAGGGGTGGCATGACAGATGCTGGTGGGCAAGCGAACGGCGAGCCGGGCCGCGGTTTCGCACCCAGAGGGCGACGACGTGTACGACGACTGGGAAGCGGTCTACCGGGACAACGTGGCATGGGTGTACCAGCTGATGGTCACCAAGGTCGGCAGCGCCCCGGACGCCGAGGACCTCACCGCTGAGGTGTTCCTCGCCGCGCTGCGACCACTGCGGCTGTCGGTGACCGTGGCCGAAGTGCGTGCCTACTTGCTGGCTACGGCCCGCACGGTGCTGGCCACCTACTGGCGTCGCACGCTGGGGCGGGAAGTCACGGCACTGCACGAGGAGACGGTCGCGGCCGTGCTGCTGGACGCCCCGGCCGACTCCGGCGCCGCCGCGCGGGCGCGAAAGATACTGGCGGCCTTACCTGTCCGGTATCGGCGGATTCTCCAGTTGCGGTTCCTGGACGGCCGCACTATCAAGGAGGCGGCCACGGAACTGGGGATCACCGCGGGCAACGCGAAGGTGTTGCAGCACCGCGCACTTCGCCAGGCGGAGCAGGTGGCGGCGGAGATGGAGGACGGTCATGCGTAACCTGCGGGACTTTCTGACCGACCTGGCCGAGCGACGGCCGATCCGGCCCTTTCGGGCCAGGCCACACGACGACGCCCTGATTCGCACGGCCATCACGTTGCGTGCCGCCGCACCGGACGCCGGTGCCCCCTCCAGCGAGTTCGTCGAGACCCTGCGGGACCGGCTGGCCGCCGAACTCGCTGCTCCCACCGAGGACCCGGTGCCGAGAGGCGCAGCAACGCGGCGGCGTGTCGTCTCCGTCGCGGCGGCCTCGGCCGTGGTCGGTGCCGTCACCGGGATCGTGGCAACCAAAGCGACGAACGAGCCAGAGACACGGGAAAGCGAGGCCCTGGCACCCACCGACGGCAGCTGGCACAAGGTCGCGGCCGACGCCGACCTGACCGAAGGAGCCGTCCGGCGCTTCGACACCGGCGCGGTCACCGGTTTCCTGCGACGCACCGACGGCCAGCCCCACGCGGTGTCCGGAATGTGCACCCACATGGGCTGCGCCCTCGTTCTCGACACCGCCCAGCGCGTACTGAACTGCCCGTGCCACAGATCGGCCTTCGCGGTGACCGGCGAAGTGCTGCACCACCAGCTGCCGATCGACCTGCCCGCCTTGCCATCGATCGAAGTCCGCGAGAACGACGGCTCCATCGAGGTCTTCGTCCCACGAACGGACGTACCCGAGTGACCCCCTCACGCTGTGGGAAACGCGTGCCACGGCGTGACGGAGTCGATGAACACGACGGCGTCGAACGCGGGGCGCGGATCGATGGGCTGGGGTTGTCCGCCGTTCATCATGGAGGTGGTCTGTCCGAAGCGGTCGGCCACCGGGCCTGCGGCGGGGATGTGGCGTAGATCGAGGAGGTGTAAGGGCAATCCGGCGGTGGAGAGCAGGCCGTCGAGGGTGTTCTGCGTGAAGGGCCCAGTGTCCTGCGTGAACAGCTCGGTGTGGCCGGGTGGGCCGTCCGGGATGGAGCGGTGCAGCATCAGGGTGCCGCCGCCGAAACACGTGGCGATGACCACCATCTGGTCCCCGAGGGATGCGGCGAGGTGTTCGCCGACCATGGTGAGCTTGTCGTTGACGATCGGGGGAGCCCAGAACGGGACACGTTGCACGTGACCGTTGGCGGCCCCGATGACGATCCGGTCCTCGCGCCGCAGGATCCACTCGACGTTCTCCGCCATCGCCGCGTCGCGGATGTTGGCGCCCGGATAGGTCCGGCTCGCACCGGCGGCCATCGCCGAGAGGAACGCGTCCATGTGCCGGCCGGTGGCCGCGCAGCGGTAGACGCGGTCGACGCGCTCGGGGTCCGTGAGTCCGGAGTAGACGACCCGCATCGCCTGGAGTCGTTCCACCAGGTCATTGATCCGCGCGGTGAGCTCGAACCGAACGGCCGGCTCCAATGCCATGTAGGCCTGCAGGGCCGGCGCCGCCCATGCCCGTCCGGATCGATCGGCCGGGAGATAGTCGAACAGCGGCAGCAGCGACGTGCGAACCACCTGTGCGTACGCGGGATCCACATCGTCCAAAAGGGACAGTACCGCGTTGATCGAGGGTAACGCACTCGCCGAGGAGTCCGGGACGTCCATCCCGTAGAACCGGACTTTGCGGTCTTGGGAAGCGTTGTACGCGCGCATCCATTCGAGCTGCTCACGCATCTCCGCGCACTTGCCCATGTGGTAGGTGATCCCGTTGTGCAGCAACGCGGTGAGGTCCCCGGCGCCGCCGAGCACCCAGTCGTTGACCGCCAGGCCCTCGGGAAAGCCGGACTCCATCACGAAACCGGTGAAGCCGAGCCGCGTGACGAGGAATCGGGTCACGCGGTGCCTGACCTGGTAGAACTCGTGCACCCGGTGCGTGCTTTCCCCGATGGACACCACCCGGGCGTCGCCGACGATCTCGCGGAGCGGTTCCAGGTCGCTGAAGTCCTCATCGGCCGGATCGAGGGTGCGCAGCCGATGGGTGTTGCCGCGCAACCATTCCGCGACGGCGTTGTCGATTGTCAGATCACTGGCACCCACGGGATTCCCCTCACGAGACTGTCGACACGGCTGGCGTCAACCCTAGGTTGACGATCTGGAATCGTCAACCGTGGGTTGACGCAGGCATGTGTCGATCGGCACCCCGTGCGGCATGACCTCTGACGGCAGAAGTGGCCGGTGGAGACTTCGGGACACGGCGGCCGCGCTCATAGCGTCGTTGGGATGACAGATAACAACATCTTCTTACCGAGATTCGGTGCGGTGTGCGGGATCGTCCTCGCCGTGTCGATCGGCGTGCCGGGCGCCATCGAGGCGTTCACTGGGGAGACGGCGGCCACCAGTCTGGTGATCGGGCTGGGCACGGCGTTCGGGGCGCCCGCGGTGGTGGCGTTCCATGGACACCAGGCGCACGCGTCGGGAAGGTTCGGGGCGGTCGCGTACGCGGCGAACCTGCTCGGGCTGGGTCTGTTCACCGGGGTGGCATTCGCGCTGAACCTGGTGATCTTCTTCCAGCAGCCGGACCAGGTGGCCGCCCTGACGAAGGTGGTGGTGAAGGGGGCGTCGCTGGTGTTCGTGCTCGGGACGGTGTTGTTCGGGATCTCGATGGTGCGGGCGAAGGTGTTCCCCGCCGTCCCGGCTTGGGGGTACGGAATCAGCTTCACGCTGCTGGCGGTGTTCGCGGCGTTGCCGGATACGCCGTGGTCCTCGCTGCTGCATGTCGCGTGTGCGACCGTGTTGGTGTGGTTGTCCGCGGCGGTGTGGTCGGCCCATCCGGCACTAGCCTGAGCGGCATGAACACCTCCCGGCCGGTGCCTTGGGTCTCCGCCGTGCTGTGCGCCGCGGTGCTGATCGCAGGGGTGTACGCCGCAGTCGCCGGGCTTGGCACCACGAGGCTGCCGCTGCTGGTCGGCGGGCTCGCGGTGCTCGTTGCCATCGACCTAATCGAGGTCCGCCGCTACCCGGTCCGCACGCCGAAGCGGGTGGCGGCGGCCCTGTTGACGCTACGTGCGGCCCTCTACGTGGGTGTGTCCTATGTGGATGGTTCCGGGCTGGCGCGGTTGCTGCTGCTGCTCGTGCCGTTCACCGCGTACTTCGCGTTCGGGCAGGCCGCAGCGATCGAGCTGGCCGTGGTGTGCCTGGCAGTGGCGGTGGTGAGCACCCCGGACTGGTACGCCCACGTGGAGCAGGTGTCGGACCTGGTGATGTTCACCCTCGGGCTGGTGATCGCCATCGCGATGGCCGCGGTGGCGGTGCGCGAGCGCGACGGGCGGATCCGGTTGCAGGAGTCGCATCGCACGGTGGCGGAGCTGTCGGCGGCAGCGGAGCGGGTCAGGGTGGCCAGGGACCTGCACGACGACCTCGGCCACCACCTGACCGCGATCGTCGTGCTGCTGGAGAAAGCCGCCGCGTTCCACGACCGCGAACCCGGCACCGCGAAAGCCGCTGTCCTGGACGCCGAGCGGTCGGCGCGGCGCGCACTGGGTGAGGTGCGGGAGTCGGTGCGGTCGCTGCGTTCGTTCCACCTGCTCGCCGCCCTCGACGAGCTGGTCGCCGGTCAGGGCGACATCACCCTCACGGTCAGCGGCGCGCCCGATGGCCATGACACCGGCGCCCTGCACGCGCTGTACCGGGCCGCGCAGGAGGGCATCACCAACTCGCGAAGACACGCCGCCGCAACGCGTATCGCCGTCGCGGTCGACCTCGACGCCGAGCGCGCCCGGCTGACCGTCGCCGATGACGGGTGTGGCATGGGCGCCGCGGTCGAAGGGTTCGGGCTGCTTGGGATGCGGGAGCGGGTCGCGCTGTCCGGCGGGCGGGTCGACCTCGCCAGCACGTCGTCCGGCACGAAGCTGACCGTGACGATTCCCGTTGCGAGGACGGCATGACCAGCGTGCTGGTCGTCGACGACCAGCGGCTGATCCGCGAGGGAATCGCGTCGCTGCTGGGCATCCAGCCCGGCATCGAGGTGGTCGGTACCGCCGCCGATGGGCACGAGGCGGTGGAGCAGGCGGTGGCACTGGCTCCGGACGTGGTGCTGATGGACGTGCGGATGCCGGGGATGGACGGCGTGGAGGCGGTGGCGTTGCTGCGCAGGCGCGTCCCCGCCTGCCGCGTCGTCATGCTGACCACGTTCGACGACGAGGACTACGTGGTGCGCTCGCTGCGCGCGGGCGCGACCGGCTACCTGCTCAAGGACCTGCCGTCGCAGGAACTGGCCGCGGCCGTGAAGCTCGCCGCGGCCGGGGTGGCCCAGTTCGACCCGGCCGCCGCGGCGCGGCTGGCCGCGGCGCTGGACCGCTCCGGCGGCCACCGCGGCGAGCCACTGACCATGCGGGAGATCGAGGTCCTTCGGCTGGTGGCCGCCGGGGCCACCAACCGGGAGATCGCCGAACGCCTGTACCTGTCGGAGGGCACGGTGAAGAACCACATCTCCCGCATCCTCGGCAGGCTCGGCCTGCGCGACCGCACCCAGGCCGCCCTCTACGCCCAGGCACACGGCCTGGTGTGACCGCACGATCGTGAATCCGGTCGCAACCCCTGGGAGAGGTCCGGTGGCGTCTGGCATGATCATGAGAAGTTGATCGTGGCCGGCTGGGGGGCGGCGCGGATGCTGCCAGGTGGACCGGGTGGCGTCATGCGTGGAAACCACGTGGTTTCCGGGTATCCGCGGGTCGGTGACGATGGGGAAGCCACCTGACACGGTCCGCTACGAAACCGGACTGGCCTTGCCCTTCGCCGGGATTCCGGCCGGCCGCGGGCGTCGGCCGCGCGGGCCGGTGCGCTGAATGGTTCAGCGGAATCGGCTCGGTGCCGCAGGGGCCGGAGGTGCGTTCGGCGGACAGTGGCACGGATCGTGCCATCCGCGGGAATTCGCCCGTGCCATTCTCCGCACGACAGTGGGACGCACTGTTTCGTGCGATCGGCGGATCATGTCTACGGAAGGTAATTCCTCTGGCACTTCGGGTGTCAGTTCACCGGGGATCCGGCAATCGCGTTCCGTGCTGGGCCGGTTCTGACCGGGTTTCGGGTCGCCGGAAATTAGGCGGACGGCACTCATGTCACGAATCCGGCCATCGCCCACGCTGGTGCAGTTACTGCGTCGGATGGGGGAAGATCAAAAGGGGTACCAGGTGGCCTGGTTTTGGAAGTTACCCGTAACGGCGATTTATCACGAACGGTGGCGCTCATGGCGCCGATAGGTGCCCCGCGACCTCAAGCCGGTGTCAGTGCGACGTCAGCAACCCGGGGTAGGTTTCGAAGCAGAATAGAGGTGCGGTATCACCGGATGAACAAAGGGGTTGCCCCGCCGAGAACCCGGGCTCGCGCATGATTCGGTGGGTCCCGAGTCCTCGGTGTCGCGGATTGGGCGGGGTGCGCGAGAGAAAATGGGCGGAACATGATTGCGATCGAGCGGCTGTGCGAGCTCCCGCTGGCTGAGCGGCGTGCGGGACTCGAGGATCTTGTCGTCGCGGAATTCAGGACAACCCTGATGATGGCCGACGACGAGGATATTCCGTTTGATATGAATTACTTCGAGCTTGGTTTCACCTCGCTGGGAATCACCGAGATCAAGGAACGCCTCGAAACGCAGCTCGGTCGCAGCGTGAGTACGAACGTGCTGTTCAACAGCCCGACCATGGAACGCCTCATCGCCTATCTCGCCGACGAGGTCCTGACCGACATCTTCGGATCGGTGCCGCTCCCGGCGGATTGAGCACCGAGCAGGGACTGACCTTCGCCGTCAGCGCGCCGATCGGGGAATCCCGCGGCGCGCCGTAACCCAGTGCGGTACTTCGAGCAACGCTGCCAGGGCAGGTCTGGCGGGCGCTACATGAAAGGGACGCGAGGCCGTGAACGACCCGAATTCGCAGACGCTTACCGCCCGGTGCGCCGAGCATGCCCGGCTGCGCCCCGATCAGCCGGCCGTGATCTGCGAGGGCCGCGAGGTGACCTACGCGGAGTTCCACCGCCGCAGCAACCAGACCGCGCACGCGCTGCTCGCCGCGGGGCTGCGCCGGGGAGCGCGCGTCGCCTACCTCGGCCGAGAGTCCGAGTACTACTTCGAGATCGCGCTCGGCTGTGCCAAGAGCGGGACCGTGCTCGTGCCGATCAACTGGCGGCTGACCGCCCGCGAGGTGGATCACGTCCTGCGGGACTCCGACGCCGAGCTGTTGTTCATCGAGCACGAGTTCCGGCCGGTCGCCGCCCGGCTGCGGCCGTCGCTGCCCTCGCTGGGCACCGTAGTCGAGATGGACACCGTGATCGAGATGGACACGCCCGGCTCGTTGGCGGACGGCTTCCTGCGCTGGCGGGCCGGTCACCCCGACGCGGATCTCGATCCCGGCACCGGCCGCGACGACGCGTTCGTGCAGATGTACACCAGCGGGACGACCGGCCTGCCCAAGGGCGTCGTCCTGGCCCACCGCGCGTACTTCACCTTCGTGCAGCACATGACCGAGGCGGGACTCGACTGGATCGACTACCGCCCGGGGGACCGGTCCATGAGCTGCTTCTCCGGCCTGCACTCGGCCGGCATGGGCTGGTTCATGTACGGGTTCGGGGTCGGTTGCACGAACGTGGTCATGAGGATGTTCGTCCCCGAGGAGGCGGTGCGGTGCATCCGTGACCACGAGGTCACGATCATGTTCGCGGCACCGGCGATGCTGCGGATGCTGCTGGCCGAGCGGGCCGCCACGCGGGAGGCGTTCACGTCGCTGCGCAAGGTGACCTATGGGGGCTCGGTGATCGCGCCTTCGCTGCTGCTGCAGTGCATGGAGAACCTGGACTGCGAGCTCGCGCAGATGTACGCGGCGGCCGAGTCGGGTGCCGGGGTGACCTGCCTGACTCCCGCGGAGCACCGGCCGGGCAACCCGCGGCTGAACTCGGTCGGGCTGCCCTGCCCGGGCAACGAGGTGAAGATCGTGGGCCGCGAGGGGGAGGTCCTCCCGGCCGGCCAGGTCGGCCAGATCTGGGCCCGCAATCCCGCGAACTTCATCGAGTACTGGCATCAGCCGGAGGCGACGAGCAAGGCGCTCGTGGACGGCTGGCTGATCATGCCGGACGCGGGCTACCTGGACGAGGACGGCTACCTCTACCTGCTGGACCGGATCGACGACGCCATCATCGTCGCCGGCCAGAACATCTATCCGGCGGAGGTCGAGAAGGCGCTGTCGGAGCATCCGGCGATAGCCGACGCCGCGGTGGTGGGCGTGCCCGACCAGCGATGGGGCCAGGCGGTCAGGGCAGTGGTGGTGCTCCACGACGACCAGCAGGCGACCATGCGCGACCTCAGGGTGTTCCTGCGCGGCAGGATCGCCGACTTCAAGATACCCACCCAGTTCCAGTTCGTGGACACCTTGCCGCGCAACCCGACCGGCAAGGTGCTGCGCCGACTGCTGCGGGCGGAAGCTCGCTGAGCGGGTGCTGGAGCCGGCCGCATCACATGTGGGTGCGGCCAGCCGGCCATTTGTCTCAGGGGTGACACAGAGAACAGGTTCTACCGGGGACGGGAGCTCCAATGATGATCAAATTCTTTGTGCTCGGGCCGTTCGAATGCCAGTCGGCCAACCGGCCGCTGAACATCAACGGAACACTTCAACGAGCATTACTCGCGACACTGTTAGCCGCGGAAGGGGTACCGGTCGCGGTGGATTCGCTGGTCTCGGAACTGTGGGGGGACGAGCCCCCGCCGCACTGGGAGAACGCGTTACAGGCGCACATCAGCAGATTGCGCCGGCGGATAGACGCCGTCGTCGACGACCGGTCCACCCGGCTCATCGTCGAGCACTCCGGCTACTGCCTGCAGACCGGCGAGGACGCCGTCGACGCGAAGGTGTTCATGCGTGAGTTCGACTACGCCCGATACCTCAACACCTCCGATCCGAGGACGGCGGCGGACGCGTTACGCAATGCGCTGTCGTGGTGGCGTGGCAAGGCTTTCGGGCTGGTGATCCAGGGGTCGCTGTGCCGCATCGTGGCGCAACGCTACGAAACCGCCCGTGTGGTGGCGCTGGAGACGCTGTTCGACCTGGAACTGCGCAGCGGGCGGCACATGGACATCATCCCGAGCTTGTCCGAGCTGGTCGAGGCGCCGTCGCTGAACGAGCGCTTCTGCGAGCAGCTGATGATCGCGCTGTACCGGTCCGGGCAGCAGGCGCGCGCCCTTAGCGCCTACACCCAGATGCGCGACCGGCTGCACGAGGAGCTCGGGGTCGAGCCGACCGTGACACTGCGAAATCTCTTCAACGCCGTTCTCAACCACCATGACGCACTCCGCCTGGGTGCCGATCACGCGGTGCTGCGCACGTGACCGGCACGGCAGACGCTTGATCGATCGTCTGGCCGGGTTCGACGGCATTGTGCAAGCGCTGGTAGCGGGTCGTTTCGGACAGACCGACTCGCGGCGGCAGGCCCGATGTACTTGTGGGGCTTGCTCTGGGGGCCAGCGCAAGATCTCCTGGAAGGTGGCCGCGCAGGCCGGTGAGCTGACTCCCGGCAGGCCAAAGCTCCGGCATCGCCCGACGAGAACCGTCAGGGCGCCGTTGAGCACCAGTCAAAGCGCATCGAACATCCACGATCGCCGCTGCCGCGTTCAGGCTCCGGTGTCGTCGGCGATCCGGATCAGGCGCCGGGTGAAGTCCGACATGACGGCCGCGGCGTGCTCGCTGACATAGAAGTGCCCACCCGGATACACGTGGTGCCCAAGGTACTGGCGGCTGCGTTCGGTCCACACCTTCATCGCGTCCGGGTCCACCAGCAGCGGATCCGCTGAACCGGAGTAGCTCACCAGCGGGCAGTCCACGACGGCGCCGTCGTCCTCGTACTGCACGGCGATCCGGAAGTCCGCGATCACCGGCGGCAGCACCAGATCCAGCATGTCCGGGTCGGTCCACAGCTCCTCGGGAAAGGCGCCGAGGTCCTTGAACATTCCGCCGAACTCGTCCATCGACAGTTTCTCGTGGCCCGCGGGCGCGGTGAAGAAACCCTTGGGCGCCCAGCCGGACATGCCCAGCAGCACCGGAGGCTGATCACCCTCGGCTTCGAGCCGGGCAGCCAGCCGGTAGGCCAGCATGGCGCCGATGCAGTGCCCGAACATGGCGTACGGGCGTTCGTCGTCCACAGTGGACAGAACCGCGTGGTAAAGGTCGTCGAGGAGTGTTTCCCAGTCGACGGGCAGTGGCTCGCCACGCCGGCCCTGCCGTCCCGGCAGGGTCAGCGCCTGCGCGCCGACCTCCGCCGGTAGCAACCGATTCCAGCCACGGTAGGCGGCCGCTCCGCTGCCGGCGTGCGGCATCAGGAGAAGGCGGACCTGGCTCTGCTCGGGCGGTTGCGCGGGACTGAACCAGCGGCCCACCGCGACGCCTGCCGGGCTCTCGGTCGTGCTCATCGCTCATCCCACCTTCTCGAGGCACCCGTCGAGGAACTCGGCGAGCGCGAGCGGAGTCGGGTTGCTGAAGATCTCCGGTGTGGCGAAGGAGATCGACAGTGACGCGCAGAGCTCCTTGCGGAGCCGGACCGCGAGCAGCGAGTCCATCCCCAGGTCGGAGAAGTCGATGTCGGCCTCGACCGCGGAGAGCTCACTGAACTCCAGCACCGCGGCGACCTTCTCCCGGACCAGCAGGGTGATCGCCTTGCGGCGTTCCCCGCCGTCCGATGTGGTCAGCACCGCGGTCTCGGCCACACCGTTGCCGGCAGGCAGATCCGTTGCCGGCTCACGGGTCCGGCTTGGCTGACTGGCAGGCAGTGTCCCGGCCGCGCCGGTGGGCAGCCGGTACGACGTGCGATCGAACGCGTATGTCGGAAGCTCGACTCGCCGCCGGTCGTGTCCCCGGTGAAAGGCCTGCCACGAGATCGGCTGACCGGCCGCGTACGCCCTGGCGAGCGCGTCGAGGACGGCGTCACCGTCCTGATCGGACGGCCGGACGCTGGTGAGCCAGACGTGCTTTCCAGGCGTGACACAGCGTTTGCCCAGTGGGGTCAGCGTCGACGCCGGGCCGATCTCGATGAAGAGGTGCTTGCCCCGCTGGTCCAGCGCTCGCATGGCGCCCATGAAGTTCACCGGTTCGGCGATGTGGCGAACCCAGTAGTCAGAGGAGAAATCGCTCCTCCTGGCGACCTGACCGGTCAGCGTCGAGACGATCGTGATCGCGGGCTCGGCGAACTGGATGCCGTCGATGGCCGCTCGCAGGTCCGCTGCCACCTCGGTCATCAAGGGGGAGTGGGAGGCCTGGGACACCGGCAGGAGCGCGAAGTCCACGTCCCGCGCGGTCAGTTCGGCCGTGACGGCGGTGATCGAGTCACGGCCGCCGGAGATGACGCACTGCTGCGGTGCGTTTATGGCGGCGACGGTGACATCCGGATAATCGGCCAGCAGAGAGGCGACGGTGTCCGCACCCGCCCCGACCGACACCATGCAGCCAGGGGTGCGTACCGAGTCCATCAGCCGGGCCCGGGCCGTGATCAGCGTGGCGGCGTCCGCGAGGCTGAACAGTCCGGCCACGGCGCCGGCCACCACCTCGCCCATGCTGTGCCCCGCGACCGCGGTCGGCTTGACGCCCCACGACATCCACAGGCGGGCCAGCGCGTACTCGAAGGCGAACTGGACGGGCTGCCCGTAGCGAGCCTGGGCGAGCGCCTCGGCGTCCTCCGGCCCGCACGTCCCGAGCACGATGCTCCTGACCGGACGGCCGACGAGCGGTGTCAGGAGCTCGTCGCAGGCGTCCAGCGCGTCGGCGAACGCGGGGTGGCGCCGGTACAGCCCGGCGCCGAGGCCGGGGCTCAGCTGACCCAGGCCGGAGAAGAGGAACCCGACTTTGCGGTTGGCGTACTTGGGCAGCTGGTCGTTCTCGACGACGTCCAGCATCTCCTCGAGCCGGGCGGCGAGGTCCTCGTGGCCGGTCACCGCGGCGGACACCCGATGACGGAAGTGGGCCCGGCCGACATTGGTGGTGTAGCACAGATCCGCGATGTCGATGTCCGCCGAAGTCTGTTGGTACCGCCGCAGTTGCGCGGCGAGCGCGGGGACCGACTTGGCCGACAGGGTCAGCACGTGCGCCTCACCGCTGGGTTCTGCCGACGGTTGCGCCGCTTTGGGCGCCTCCTCCAGAACGGCGGCGGCGATCGTTCCGGTGAACCCGAACGAGTTCACCAGTCCCCGGCGGACGTCGGCCGTCCATGGCTCCGGCTGGGTGGGAACGCGGACCGGCCAGGTGTCCCAGGCGATGCGGCTCGACGGCTTGTCCAGGTTGAGGTGCGGGAACAGGGTGCCGTAGCGCAGTTGCAGCACGGTCTTGACCACGCCGCCGATCCCGGCCGCGGCCTCCATGTGCCCGACGTTGGTCTTGAGCGAGGCGACCAGGAGCGGGTCCTGCCGGCTGTGCGACGGCCCGAACACCTCGGCGATGGACGCCATCTCGATCGGGTCGCCGAGCGGTGTGCCCGTCCCGTGCGCCTCCACGTACTGGATGTCGCCCGGCTGGAGCATCGCGTTGGCCAGCGCGGCGCGCATGAGTGCTTCCTGGGCGATGCCGTTGGGAGCGGTGAATCCGGCGCTTTCGCCGTCCTGCCGGACCGCGGTGCCGCGGACCAGCGCGAGCACGGTGTCACCGTCGCGTTCGGCGTCACTGAGCCGTTTGAGCACGACCACGGCGCAGCCTTCGGCCCGCCCGTAGCCGTCGGCGGACTCGTCGAAGGTCTTGCACCGCCCGTCCGGTGCCAGCGCCTGCATGTCGGTGAGCAGCATGCTGCTGTACGGATGGTGGATGACGCTGACGCCACCGCACAACGCGAGCTCACACTCCTTGCCGCGCAAGGCGTTCACCGCGAGGTGCAGCGCGACGAGCGACGAGGAGCAGGCGGTGTCCACCGACATGCACGGACCACGCGTGCCCAGGAAGTAGGAAATCCGGCCCGACACCGCCGCGTTCAGCAACCCACCGGCGAGGTAGCCCTCCATGTCCTCGACGTCGAGCCCGCCGATCTCCCACGCGTAGTCCATGCCGCTGGCGCCGAAGTAGACCCCGACGTTGCCCCGCCGCAGCCCGGTCGGGTCGATGTTCGCGTTCTCCAGCGCCTCCCACGAGGTCTCCAGGGCCAGCCGTTGCTGCGGGTCGATGCAGCGGGCCTCCTTGGGGGAGATGTT
>CBIMJO010000010.1:0-22493 GCA_966244135.1 uncultured Actinocrispum sp.
ACCAGATCCTGGGTGAACAGGACCCGAACTCCAGCCACGGCTTCGTCACCTACTACACACCGCTGCGCGCGGGCGGCATCAAGACCTATGCCAACGACTACAACGACTTCACCTGTGATCACGGCAGCGGCATGGAGTCGCAGACCAAGTTCGCCGACAGCATCTACTTCTACGCGGGCGAGACCCTGTACGTGAACCTGTTCATCCCGTCCGTGCTCACCTGGCCCGGGCGCGGGATCACGGTCCGGCAGGACACGAGCTTCCCGGCGTCCTCGAGTACCCGGCTGACGATCACCGGGGCCGGGCACATCGCGATGAAGATCCGCATTCCCAAGTGGACCTCCGGAGCGACGATCAAGGTCAATGGTGTGGCGCAGAACGTCACGCCGGGCGCCTACGCGACGATCGACCGCGCCTGGGCTTCCGGCGACGTGGTGGACGTGTCGCTGCCCGCCTCGCTGACCTTCCCCCGCGCCAACGACAACTCCACGGTCGGCGCGGTGAGGTACGGCCCGGTCGTCCTCGCGGGCCAGTACGGCTCCACCGATCTCGGTGGCAACCTGCCTTCGTTGCAGACCAACACCCTGGTCCAGGACGCGGCGAACCCGTTGCGTTTCACCGGATCCGCGAGTACCGGCCAAGTCACCCTGTTGCCGTTCCATGCGACGCACCACCAGCGGTACACGGTCTACTGGAAGCTGAGCGCGGTTCAGGGAACCTCGTATGAGGCCGAGGCGTCCGGGAACACCTTGGCGGGCCAGGCCGCGGTGCGCAGCTCGTCGGGCGCGTCCGGCGGGACATTGGTGGGATACGTGGGCAACGGTACCGCGAACTACCTGCAGTTCAACAACATCAACGCGACCGCCGGGACACACCAGGTGACGATCTTCTACGCGTCAGGGGAGGCACGCTCATTGACCATCAGTGCCAACGGAGGTTCGGCGACCACGGTCAACACCCCAAGCACAGGCGGCTGGGACACGGTCGGGTCGGTCAGCGCATCCCTGAACCTCACCGCGGGCATGAACACGATCCGGATCGCCAACCCCACCGCCTGGGCACCGGACATCGATCGGATACTCGTGCTCTAATCCCGGTATGAGTATGTCCGAAGTGGATCGGCGTGGGGCCGAGCAGTGGTTCCGCCGCCGGGGTCTGCCCTCAGTGGTCCGCGGGCTTGAGGACGACCTGCTGGTGCGCATCGTGCCGGCGGTCGTCGGGCTCGCACTGTCCGACGTCCTGTACGACGTGCTGACCGCGATCGACGGGGACGCCGCATTCCAGACGCGGCTGGAAAGCGACGCCTTCGAAGCCCTGTACACCGTGACGCTGGCCGGGTCGCTCGTCGTCCCGGCCCTCGGGGCGTGGCTCGCCGCGCGGTGGGCTCGTGACCGTGTCGTGCGCAACCGTGGATTCGTGACCGCGGTCGTGGTCCTGGCCGTGTACGTGCTGGTGTGGCCGGTTGTGGACTACGTGCTGGCCGATGGCGAGGTGTTCACCACCATCGTGGCCGATCTCGTCCAGGTCGCCGTCCTGATCGGACTGACCGCGATCGGGGTGGGGTCGATCGTCGGCTGGGCGCTGCGGGCCGCTGTGCGCCAGTTGCGCGGTGTGGGGGAGATGACCAGCCGGGCGATGCCCTTGCTGTTGCTGGTGACGACGTTCGGGTTCTTCACCGCGGAGATCTGGCAGATCGCCGGGCTGGTGTCTCGTGGCCGGATGTGGCTGGTGGCCGGCTTCTTCCTCGTCCTGAGTGGACTGTTCCTCAGTTCCGTGTTCGCCACGGAACTGAAGGCGCTCACCGCCGCGTCCCGGTGGCCCGAGCGCGTCGAGGCGTTGCCCGCGGCGACTTTCGGAGGTCTCACCGCGGCGGACGGGACCGCGCCGCCGCTCACCCGGCTCGAACGCGCGAACATGGTCCTGATCCTGTTGCTCACCCAGCTGTTGCAGGCCATGGTGTTCGCGATCCTGGTGTTCGTCGTCTTCGCGGTTCTCGGGCAGCTGGCCGTGCCCGACGGTGCCATCAAGGCGTGGGTGAGCCACGACCCCACGCCCGGCAAGCTCTTCGGCGTGCAGGTCCCGATGGCGAACGAACTGGTCGGCGTGTGCCTGTTCATCGCCGCGTTCTCGGGGCTGTACTTCGTCGCCACCATCGTCACCGACGCCGCGCACCGCAAGAGGTTCTTCGATCCGGTGCTGGACCACCTCGAGGTCAGCCTGGCCGGCCGGGCGCTGTACCTGTCGCATTTCGGGCGGATGGTCCCATGAAAAGCGTGTGTAATTCGTGGTGAGCCAGAAACATTCGCCCGGTGCATTCGGTGGGCGAATGTGTTCGCTAATGTGAAGCACTGATTAGTGACGCTGGTTTACTCCGAATGCTCATGTACGCGGGCGATCATCTGGCGTAGGGTCGCTCGGCAGTCGGACATGATCGGCCCGCGGGGCGCACGTCAAGCCCTTGTGCGCATGGGGTTTCGGGTCGAGAAAGAGGAGGCGCGAATGAACATCGATACTGCCTTGAAAGAGGCCATGGGAATTACCGGCGCGGTGGGGGCCGCGTTGGTGGATTACGAAAGCGGGATGGCGCTCGGCACGCTCGGCGGCGGCGACTGGCTGAACCTGGAAGTGGCCGCCGCCGGCAATACCGAGGTCGTCCGGTCGAAACTGCAGGTCATCGCGTCGCTGGGGCTGGGCGACGACATCGAGGACATCCTGATCACGCTGCACCGGCAGTACCACCTGATCCGGCTGCTGGATCCCAAGCGCGGCAAGGCGTCCTCGCTGTTCCTGTACCTTGTGCTGGACCGGGAACGGGCGAACCTGGCGCTGGCCCGGCACTACCTCAAGCACATCGAGGCCGACCTGCTGGTATGAGCGACATCCGACAGTCACCGGTGTCCCTCCCTCTGCCCATGCGCGAGCGTACGAAACCCAGACAGGACCCGCCGGCCGTGTCCGAGATCCATCCGAGCCAGGCCCGTGTCGACCCCGAGGCGATGGGTCGTGAGCTGCAGGTGATCCGGGGCCGGGTCGACCGGGTCAACGGCCTGCTGCTGGCTTCCCGCGACGGTCTGCTGCTGTGCGGGGACACCCGGGGGCCGCACGAGGAGAGTGTCGCGGCCATGGCGGCGGCCACGATCGGGCTCGCGGGCAAGTTCACCGACCAGGCCATGGTGGGCGAGCCGCGGGCGGCGGTGTTCGAAGGCATGTCCGGGCACGTCTGCATCTTCCCGGTCGATACGGCCATCCTCCTGGTGGTCTTCGGTGAGCGTGACACCAACACCGGGCTGTTCACCGTGGCGGCCAGGCAGGCTCTTGCCCAGGTCCAGATGGCTCTGTACCGCAACACCGTCAGCTGAACCACGCCGGCGCGGCGGATGAACACCGCCGCGCCGGCGTGCGAACCGTCGTCCACAGTGGGGGATGGCTGATCGGCTGTCCATATAGGACTACTGTGGTGCGGTCCGGGCAGTGCCGATGACGGCGTAGGCGCCGGGCCGGTGGGTGTGCAGCCACACCGCCCGCAGGACGCCCGCGGCGAACAACGCGAGGTAGCTGATCCGGACGACGTCCGGGACGCTGGAATCGGCCGGGACGCCGAGGAGTGTGTCGAGGTCGACCACGACGGTGGCGACCAGACCGCCGAGCAGGACAGTCGCCGTGATCGCGGTCGCGGCGATGGTGGCGCGGGCGATGGTGTTGTGCCCGTACCTGGCATCCTGCGTGTGTGCGACGGTCAGTTCGGCGCCGACATAGCCGAGTACCCCGAGAGTGAGCCGGGCGATGGTGACGGCGGCCGCGCCGAACAGCAGGCGCGGATCAAGGCCGATGGTGGTGTCCTGGCCGGGGGCGGCGTGCAGGAAGTTGCCCGTTGCCACGACGATGATTCACGGTGATCTCCGCCGACACCAGCACCATCAGGACGCGGGAGCTGGTGGCGATGTTGGCCAGGCCGAGCGCGCCAACGAGCAGCGCGGTGATCACGGCGACGAGCTGCCAGGCGACGGTGACCGCGAACATGTCGGTCAGCAGTGGTGTGATCGCGGTGCCGATCATGCCGTAGAGACCGATGGGCAGCGCGGCATAGGTGATGGCGGCGACCCAGCCCGCGCCGACCCCCGCCGGCCGGCCCAGGCCGTGGCTGATCAGGCAGTAGAACGCGCCGCTGGCGTCCACCGGCGGGAAGCGCCGCGCCGCGGCGAGGTAGCCGACGGAGAACAGGCCGAGGATGACGGCGATCGCGAGGAAGACGATGGGGAAGGTGTTCCCGCCGGTCGCCGCGATACCGGCCGGGACGACCCCGGCGACGACCGTCAGCGGGGTCGCGGCGGCGATCACCCGGGCGGCGATCGACCAGGCCGACAGTTTGCGGGCGGCGAGGGCAGCGTCCACACGGGACTTCGGCCGTCTGACCAGTGAGCTGTGCATGGGGTGGCGTCTAGTGAGTTGGTGTCCCGCGCCGGAAGTCCGCCACCTTTCTCGACGGCCCAGCTTCCCGCTGACCGCACGGCCGAAAGGCCCTGGTACAACCCGGTACAAGCGACCTTCCGGCCGCACGCCCAGCGGAAACCTGGATCCGCCGAATAAGGCACCGGACCTCCGGCGCGGGACACTAGAGATGGGTGGCCAGCCGGGTGAGTGCCTGGTCGAGTGCGGACAGCAGCTCGATGGCATCCGGCGGCAGGGCGGCGGTGTCGAGCCGGTGGGCGACCGGCGCGGGCAGCCGGATGTCGCCGGTCAGCAGCAGCCCTTTCAAGGCGCGCCAGAGGATCACCGCGGACGCGGGCGGCGGTGACCCCTGGGACGTGCTCAGCAGGAATTCGCGGGCCCAGTCGGTGGGATGCGCGCCGGCCAGGACGAATGCCGGCCGGCGCAGGTACCACGACCGCTCGGCATGGGTCGTCCCGACGCCGGCCAGCCGCTGCCACACCAGTGTCGTCGCACGGTGCTGCAATGCCAGGTAGTCCAGCCATCTGTCGGCCGGATGCGGCTCCGGCTCCTGCCGCATCTCCCGCAGGATGGTGTCCGTCGCCGCGTCGCGCCCGGGGACTGCCCGATGGGGTGGACGACCGCGTTCACGGTCACCTCGGCCTGCCGTGCCATCACCAGTTCGGCGAGCAGCATGCAGCCCAGCACCCGGTCGAGCCGTCCCGGATCGTGCACGGCGGAGCGGAACATGTCCCGGCTGTAGGCCGCGGTGAGCGCCAGATCGGCGAGGTTGCGCGACCCCGTGTACCGGTCCATTGAGTACTGCGGCCGGCGGAAGTCCTGGTACGGCATGGTGGCGCTCAGTCGTGGGAGTGACAGGAGCCGCTGGCGTGCCCGGCGGGCGGGGGCACGTCCAGAGACGGGTTGCGGTCGAAGAAACCGGCGGGCTTGAGCGAGAAACCCACGTACTCGCACGGCATGATCGGCCAGTCCTCCGGGCGGGGCAGGTGCGAGGTGCCGAAGGTGTGCCAGACGACGATGTCCTCGTTGAGCAGATCGCGCTCCTGCTTGACCCACTCGCCGATCCCGTCGCCGCGGTGCTGGTTGGGATAGTCGCCCGCGGCGTGCATCTCCGCCGGGTCGTACCGGGTCACCCAGAGGTGGTGGCGGGCGAACTCGGCGCGCCGGGCGAGGTCGCTGTCCGGGGCGGCCAGCAGGGTCGGGCCGGTGAACGGCACGATCTTGTACCCGACCGGGTCGCCGAACCGGTTGGTGACGTTGGGGTTGACCACTTTCCACGTGCGGGCGGTTGCCGGGTCGCACGCCCGCCGGGCGTCGCGCTCGTTGGTGATCGCGGTCTTGCGGGCGACGATGGCGTTGCCGTACTCGTTGCCAGGCCCGATGGGCAGGCCGACGGCGTCGACCTCGAGGACCGTGTTGCGCGGCCCGTCGATCTCGAAGTCCATGCGCATGGTGAACAGATGCTGGTGGTTGGGCGCGTCGAGCTGGGGCGCGACCAGGGTGCCGAACTCCGGCGTCGTGCCGGGCGCGATGGCGCGGGTCTGCACGATGCCGGTCAGCTTGGCCTCGAACTGGATGGTGCCGTCGAGGTAGAAGTACCAGAAGAAGCCGTACTCGTAGTTGCCGATGGTGTGGATGGCCGAGACGACGAACCGGCGGGACCGGCGTACCTCGGGCTGCGCGGTGTACCGGAAGTTCCAGTGTTTCCAGAGGATCCCGTAGTCCTCCTCGTGCATGCAGATCGCGTTGGTGACGGTCTGCGGGGCGCCGGACTCGTCGGCCAGGACAGCGTCCAGATAACGGATCTCACCGAGGCAGTCGCAGCCCAGGGACAGCGATCCCACCGTCTTGCCGAGGTTGTACTCACCGGCGTCGAACACGTTGCGGAAGTAGAAGTCGTTGCTCGTGTCGCCGTAGGGGACGACCATCTCGCTGATGGCGGCCCGGTGCAGGATCGGCCGCCGGTGCTCACCGTCCAGATAGGACACATCGCTGATCACCAGGCCCTCGACGGCGTCGATGTGCACGTGCAGGCGCCAGCGCTGCCACTCGATGACGTGACCGCTGACGGTGAAGGACGGCCCCTGGCTCTGGGTGATCTCCAACGGCCGCAGGTCCGTCCGAAGCGGACCGACGCTGTCCACGTCGTAGTTGCCGCTCTCCGGCGGCAGCGGGATCGGGTCGCCCTCCTGGATCGCGACGACCGCCTGGTCGTTGCAGTCGATCACGAAGACGAGGTTGCCGACCGGACGGGCGTAGCCGTTGTCCGTCGCGAACTCGCGGACGTAGGCGCTGGCGCGGATGATCCGGCGGCCGGCCGAGACGCCGTCGACCGGCAGTGTCCCGGTGGACCAGGGGTCGACCTGCAGCAGTTCGAGGTCGTGCACGCCATGGCGGGCCAGGGCGGCCACGGCGGCCGGATCCCGTTTGACGATCTCGTCGAGCCGCATGATCTCCTCGATCATGATGGCCGGCTGCACGCCGGGGATGTGCGACCAGCTGGTGACCTTGCCGGTCGCCAGGTCGACGCGTGCCTCGTAGGTGGCCGCGTCGGCCCGGTCGTAGACGACCAGGAAGGCGGCCCTGGCCGTCACGTCCTGCCGGCGTACCGCCTCCTTGGCCGGCGGATCCGTTCGCACGAGGGGGAACCGCGGATCGGTGAGCTCGGGCTTGCCGGAGCGCACCGCGGCCACCGCGGTGGCGATCTCCTGGGCGTTGAGCGGGTCGTACGGGTGCATGGTCACGAGAGTCCTCCAGACGGCACGGCCGGGTCGGTGACCGGTGCCGGCCGCCGGGCGGTCACGACGAGCGACCAGACCACCCCGACGGCGATCCAGCCGGCCAGCACCCACGGCACCGTGTTCAACGGGCTGCCGGCCTTGTAGACGGCGCCGAACACCGCGCCGCCGGACACCAGGATGCCCGCCGCGCCGGCGATCAGCAGCTTGGCGCGGTTCACCTGGTGCCACAGGCCGCGGATCCCGGCGGCGCTGACGGCGAGGTACATCAGCGCCAGGCCGGTCCCGGCGAACCCGGCCATCCACCCGAACATCGGCGCCCACTGCGGCTGCAGCACGTTCGGATCGCCGGTCTCGCGGGAGAACAGCCCGTCGGTGAACGCGACCAGCAGGATGGAGGCCACCGACACGACCGCGATCAGTGCCGCGCCGGCGACCGGTGTCCGGAACCGCGGATGGACGGTGCCCAGGCCCGAGGGCAGCCGGTCGGCCCGGGCCATGGCCAGCATCCCGCGGGTGGCCGCGACGCCGACGCCGATGGCCACGGCCACGATGTCGAGGATGATGAACACCGACAGGAACAGGCCGAACCCCGACGAACCGAACTCGGAACCGGATGCGAGCGCCTGCAAGGGGAACACACTGGTCTTCCACGCGGTGGCGTCCAGGCCGAAGCCGACGTCCTGGGCGTAGGCGGTGATGATGAAGTACACACCGACGATGGTCAGCGACCACAGCACGGCCCGCGGCACGTGCCGCTTCGGGTCGTCGGTCTCCTCGGCCAGGTTGGCGGCGGACTCGAAGCCGATGAACATGTTGATGCCGTACAGCACGCCGTAGAGCAGGTCCAGGCCGGAGACGGCGAACGGGTTGAACGGTGCCGCCGACAGGCTGTGCCCGCCGAGGCCGCCCCGGGCGACGATGTAGATCGAGAAACCGAGCACGATCGCCGACGAGATCAGCACCAGCGCCAGCTGGGCCCGCACCGAGACCTGCACGCCCACGACCACGATGGCTGTCACGATCGCGACGAAGCCGAGGGACAGCACCCACCAGGCCACGTTCACCGAGAACGCCGCCTGCAGGAAGTCCTGGGTCAGGCCGCCGAGCACCAGGAAGGTGGCGGCGGCCAGCACGAGCATGGCGCCGAAGTACATCCAGCCGGCGACGATGCCCACTCGCGGGCCGAAGGCGTCGCAGATGTACTCGTACAGCGAGCCGCACAGGTGGATGCGCTTGGCGTACTGCGCGATCACCCAGCCGGCACCGAAGATGCCCAGGCCGGCGACGATGATCGCCACCGGCGTGGCGACACCCGCGCCGCGGCCGGTCGCCGACAGGCCCACGATCAGCGGCAGGAGGGTGGCGACCGAGAACACCGGTCCCATGAACCCGACGGACTGAGCGAGGACACCCGTCATCGAGACTCTGGTCCGCCCCAGTGAAGCGTTGCCTGGATCGCTCATTTTCGGCTCCCGTGCGTGTGAGAGGACATCAGGATATGACCGGGCGATGTACGGTTATCGAACAATTGGTCCGAATAGTGAACAGATGGTGGCTCGCGACGGGCCCGATGTCAACGGCTGAGCGGCGATATCGTTGCCGGGACGAGCAAACGGCTGAACTGGGTCACCAGTAATTCACGGACTTCCTTGCGGAAGCGGGCAAAGTCCTCGTCGTCGGCGAGCCGCTCGCGCCGGTGTGCCCGGTCGCCGAGGTCGGTGTACTGCCACATATAGACGATGGTGTTGAGCCGTCCTATTTCGACGGTGTAAACACCGATCGGTGCGCCGAGGTGGCGTACCTGGGGTTCGCGGCCCAGTCGTTGCCAGGCGTCGAGATACCGGGCTGTCGCGCCCGCGACGAGGTGGTACTCGCGTTCCTCGACGATCATCACGGCCTCCCGGCGTACCGGTCGGCGAGCCGGGTCAGCACGGGTCCGAAGTCGTCCACAGTAGACATTGCGGCGACGTAGCGGTCCGGGCGCACGAGCACGGTGTTGCGGCCACGTTCCGCGAACCAGGCCCGCAGTTCGTTGTGGACGTCTTCGACGACGATGGTTTCCGGCGCGGCGCAGGGCTGCCGGTGGTGGCGCGCACCCGCGCGCGACTCGACGACCTTGATCACCTTGGGCCGCAGGCGGCGGACGGCGGCCAGCTCCGCGTCGGTCACCCCGCCCAGTGGGTCGCATTCGAAACCGACGACGGCGAACCACGGACCGAGCACGTCGTCCAGGCGGAGGTGATCCCCATCGGCGGTCTCCACCATGGGTTGCGCCATCATCCGGCCGGCGGCAGGCACTCGGGTCCCCGGGTCCTCGGGGACGACGAAGCCGGTCCGGTAGTGGGGGACCGGTTTGAACCGCATCTCGACCGTCCACCTCTTCACCGCGGGCGCCAGCGACGCGGCCCGCAGCAGCCAGTCGCGGGTGAGTGCCACCGAGGACCTGGTGGGGCTCAGGATCCGGCCGAGCGTGGTGGACAGGTCGATCATCGCCTGGGCGTGCGGGCGGCGTTCCTGCTCGTAGGTGTCCACAAGGGACGGATGGGCCCGGCCGCTGACGACGGCCGCCAGCTTCCAGCACAGGTTGGTCACGTCGCGGATGCCGGTGTTCATGCCCTGCCCGGCCCACGGCGGCATCAGATGCGCGGCGTCACCGGCCAGCGCCACGCGGCCGTCGACGAACCGGGCGGCGATGCGGGAGTGGTGCGTGTAGACCCGGGCCCGGATCACCTCCACCACACCGGGATCACGCACGTGGTGGCGCAGCAGTTCGCGGACCCGGTGCGGGGCCAGCATCTCGTCGGCGTCCTCGCCGGGGAACAGCATGAACTCCCAGCGGCGGTGGTCGTCGGGCAGGTGAGCGCACACGTACGGGCGGCGCGGGTCGCAGTGCAGCCCCGTGTAGGGCGCGTCGAGCGGATCGTTGGCGCAGTCGATGACGACCCACTTGCGGGAATGCGTCGCGCCTTCCAGTGGGATCCCGAGCAGGGTCCGGGTCGGGCTGCGGCCGCCGTCCGCGGCGATCACGTAGCCGGCGCGGACCTCACGGTGCCGGCCGCTCTCGTCCACCAGGCAGAGCGTCACTACGCTCTCGTCCTGCCGCAGGTCGCGCATCTCGGTGCCCAGCATCAGGGTCACGTGCGGGAAGCGCTTCAGGCCACGGCGCAACGCCGCCTCGGCGACCGGCTGCATGAAGACGTTGCGCTTGTACCAGCCGTAGTCCTGGGCGGCCGGCCGGATGTCGGCCAGGCAGCGCCCGGCGCCGTCGAAGAACTTCAGCGGCACGTTCTGGATGGCGCCCCGCAGGATGTCGTCCACGAGACCGGCGGTCTGGAACGTGCGCAGGCTTTCGTCGTCGACGCCCGCAGCTCGCGGATAGTCCACGATGTCCGGTTCTCGGTCGACGATCAGGGTGCTGATCCCGTACGTGCCGAGCAGGTTGGCCGCGGTGACACCGACCGGTCCGGCGCCCACGATCGCCACGGAGTACTCGGTCATGGCGTGCTCTGGGCCAGGAAATCGGTGACGAGCCGGGTGAACGCAGCGGGGTTGTCGTCGTGCACGTAGTGCCCGGCGCCGGGAACCTCCGTCCAGCTCACCAGTGGCTGCCGCTGGACCATTCGCGCACAGGTGCCCGCGGACAGGAAGTCCGAGCGAGCGCCGCGGACGACAAGGGTGGGGCAGCGCAGTGCGGCCACGCACTCCCACAGATCGAAAGGTCCGGCGGGATCCCCGCTGAGGCGTGCTTTGGCGATGCCGGTCATGTCGAGTTTCCAGTGCCAGCGGCCGTCCGGCCCGTCGCGGACCGTGTGCCGGATACGGGAGTTGAGCGCGTCTTCGGTGATGTCCGGTCGAATGCTCCGCCAGTACGCCCGCACGGCGTCGAGCGAGTCGAAACTGTCCGGCGTTCCGCTCATCTCCCGCAGGATCCGGTCGGCTCCCGGGCCGTGCGCCGAGGATTCCGGGCCGATGTCCTCGACGATCAACCTGTGGACCTGGCCGGGGTGTCGTGCCGCGTACACGTAGCCGACCGTGCCGCCCATGGAATGACCGAGGATGCTGAACCGGGTGAGCCCGAGCCGCAGGACGAGTTCCTCGATGTCCCGGACGTACGTGTCGGTGAAGTAGCCGTGCAGCGGATCCCAGGAGCTGTCGCCGCGGCCGCGGAAGTCCGGTGCGATGACCAGATGCGTCTCGGCGAGCGCGCTTGCGATGGGCTCCCACGTATGGGCGTAGCTGCGCAGCCCGTGCAGCATCACGACAGCGGGGGAGCCCTCGTCTCCCCACCGCAGATAGCGGTACTTGAGACCGTTGACAGGCACAAGATGGCTGGACGGTGTCATCGCAACCCGTCCACGCCGCGCACCTCACCGGCAGAAAGGCCGCCGAGCCGGGCGTGCAGGCGACCGCGGGACGCGAAGGCGAAGATGACGACGACCTCGTCCGGACGTGGGGCGTCGCCGAAACTGGCCGAGAGGGTGTCGTAGTTCGAGCGGACGTACAGGGCGTCCTTGTGCGCCAGCGGAATGTCGATGGCGGCCCCCGCGGCGCCGACCTTGCCGGTCGAGGGCACCCACGACTTGCCGCCGCCGACGGCGTCACGTACCGGGTCGGCGAAAACCTGGGTGAGGAAGGCGTTGCCGTGTTCGTACTCACCGGCCATGCCGACCACACAGGCCTTTCCGTAGCTCTGGATCGGCGTGCCACCGGCCGCCTCGACGGCGCGCCTGCCGAACTCGCGGCCCAGGTCGTCGGACTTGGCCACGATGTCGGTCAGGTCCTCGCTGAACCTCCCGGCGTAGGGGTTGTGGATCGCGGCGGCGATCACGATGCGGCGCACCGGTTCGCCGTCGGCGGGCTGCCCGGTCTCGTTGGCGAGCACGTCTTCCACCTGGGTGAACCACTTCCGGATGTGGTACGGCCCGAAGTTGGCTGCTGGCATGGGGTTCGGCTCCTCGCGGGTCACGTGTAGAGGGGTTCGAGGTCGACCGGCTCGCTGGGCGCGTTGTGCTCGCCGAGGACACGGCGGCCTTCCTCGTCGTCGGTGACGGTCTCGGCGAAGAACTCGAACCGGTTGCCGTCCGGGTCCTCGAAGTACAGCCCGAACCCGACCTTGTGGTCGGTCGTCTTGACCACGTTGACACCCTTGGACAGCAACATCCCGTACAGGCGGCGCAGGTCGTCGAGGTCGCCCTCGATCTCCAGGCCGTAGTGCTGCAGGCCCAGCCCGCCCTGCACGGCACCGTCCTCGGCGCGGATGAGGGCCAGGTCGTGGTGCTTGCGGCCGAAGGAAAGGAAGACCCACTGCGGGCCGCGGGCGGTGATCTCCATGTCGAGCACGTCGGCGAACCACTGAGCGGACGCCTCGGGGTCGCGCACGAACAGCGACAGGTGCGTACGGACGATCACGGGTTTGGGCTGTTCCGCCTCCCCGGATTTCAATGTGTTGGTTGCGTTGGGGAAGGAAGGTTCTGATTGGTCAGGTGCTTGTGGCTGGCTTGCGTCACGTTCCCCTGAGGTCCGGTTGGGAAGCCCTCGGCCTGATTTCGATCCTGAGGTTGTCATGTTTTCTCCTGGTGGGTCAGTGAAGTGCGGCGGGAGCGTCTGCTGCGACGGCGGGGGTCCAGGCCACGTCGGTGATCTCCGGGAACTCGCGCCACTCCTTGGTGAAGCTGCGGCCGCCGTCGGTGGACCGGAACAGGTGGCCGTACTTGGTGCCGGCGAACACGAGGTCCGCGTCGGCGGGGTGGGTGCCGAAGGCCCAGACGGTGGAGTTGGCCGGTGTGTCGAAAGTGGACTCGGCCCAGGTCCGGGCGAGGTCGTCGGAGCGGAACACGCGCGTCTTGGTGCCCGGTGTGCCGTCGCCGATGCCGAGCAGGACCGAGCTGGCGCCGGGGATCCGGGCCACCAGCCGGGTGTAGTAGATGCCCCACGTGGACTTCGTGCCGGTGCGCGTCCAGGTCGCTCCGTCGTCCTGGCTGATGAAGATGGCGTTGACCACCAGGCAGATGAGCGTCTTCGGCGGTCCGTCGAGCACGACGACGCAGTGCACGTCGGACGGGGTCACGCCGTCCGGCCCGTCCACGCGGTCCCAGGTGTCGCCCCGGTCGCGGGTGAGCCACAGGCCACCCTCCTCGACCCCGAACCAGGCGGACTTGCCGTCGACGTGGTCGTAGGTCGCGGTGAGGATGCGCGGTTTGCTGACCCCAGCGCACTTCTCGGGCAGCTCGGGGGACAGGCGGTCCCAGGTGGTCCCGCCGTCGGTGGTGCGGTACATGACCGCGCGGGCCGGCGCGCCGGTGCCGACCAGCATGCTGTCCGGGTCGTTCGGGTCGATCGCGATGGACCACACCTGGCTGTCGTTGAACGGGGAGCCGACCCGGGTCCACCGGGTCCCGCCGTCGTCGCTGCGGCCCAGGCCGGCGTCGGCACCGGCGAAGACCACCTCGGGCCGGGTGGGGTGCACGGCCAGGACCCGGACGACGGCGTCGAACTCGAGGGCCTGGTCGAGCGGGATGCGGTTCCAGGTGGCGCCGTCGTCGTTGCTGCGCAGCACTCCTTGCCCGGCCGTGCTGACCAGGATGGTTCCTCGCATCGGTGGTCTCCTTCGTTCAGAGGAAGATGCCGCGGGTGAGGCCGCCGTCGATGCCGAGCGACTCGCCGGTGATGCCCCCGGACACCGGCCCGGCGAGGAAACAGACGGCGTCGGCGACCTCGTCGGCGGTGAGCACGCGGCGGATCGGTGTGCGGTCGATGAAGTTCTGCTCGACCTGCTCCGGCGTGATGCCTTCGGCGGCGGCGTTCTTCGCGTACAGCTCGTGGATGTGCTCGGTCTCCACCACGCCGGGGTGCAGGGTGTTGACGGTGATCCCGGACGGGCCGAGCTGGTCGGACAGCACCTTGGTCATGTGCACGATCGCGACGTTGCGCATGCCGGACAGCGCGTGGCTGGACCGGCCGGTCAGCCCGCCGATGTTGACGATCCGTCCGTAGGAGTGCGCGCGCATGAGCGGGGCGACCGCCTTGACGCACCGGAAGTAGCCGACGACCTTGGTGTTGAGGTCGGCCAGCAGGGCTTCCGGGTCGGCTGTCTCGACGTCGTTGCGCACGAGCCCCGCGGGCGCTGCGGCGCCGTTGACCAGGATCGCGACCCGGCCGATCCGGGCGGCGGCTTCGGCAAGGGCCGCAACGGATCGCGTGTCGGTGGTGTCGGCGGCGACCGGGACGACCTGGCCGCCGAGTTCGCCGGTGATCTCCTCGGCGGCCTCCCGCAGGACATCGATCCGGCGGGCGGCGATGACGACCTTCGCGCCGCGCCGCACCAAAGCACGAGTGACCGCTTTGCCGATGCCCAGCCCGCCGCCGGTCACAATGGCGACCTGGTCGTCGAGTTCGGCGGCGCTCATGTGAGGTTCACCCAGACGCTCTTGGTCTCGGTGTACTGCTCGAGCACACCTCGGCCCATCTCCCGGCCCCAGCCGGACTGCTTGTAGCCACCGAACGGCGACGCCGGGTCGGTGAGGTTGTAGCAGTTGATCCACACCGTTCCGGCCTTGATGGCGGCGGCGATCCGGTGCGCCTGGGTGAGGTCGTTGGTCCACAGCCCGGCGGACAGCCCGTACGGCGAGTCGTTGGCCTTGTCGATCAGGTTGTCGATCTCGCGCCAGCGCATCACGGCGAGAACCGGCCCGAAGATCTCCTCTTGGACCACTCGCATGTCGTGCGTGGTCTCGGTGAGCACCGTCGGTTCCAGGAAGTAGCCGTCCGCGTACGGGGCCGCGAGACCACTCGGGCGGGACCCACCGGTGGCCAGCACGGCACCCTCGGCGAGCCCGGACTCCACATAGGACGTCACGGTGGCCAGCTGCCTCGCCGACACCAGCGGCCCCATCTGGGTGGCCGGGTCCTGCCCGGGACCGACGACGATCCGCCGGGTGTGGTCCACGAGCGCGGACATCACCTCGTCGTAGATGTCGGCATGCACGTACAGCCGTGAACCGGCGGTGCAGGTCTGGCCCTGGTTGAAGAAGATGCCGTCGGCGGCGGCCGCGGCCACGGCGGCCGGATCGGCGTCCGGCAGCACGATGTGCGGCGACTTGCCGCCGAGCTCCAGCGAGACCTTCTTCATGTTGCCCAGCGCGGCCGACGTGATCAGCCGGCCGACCTCGGTCGAGCCGGTGAAGGCGACCTTGTCCACGCCGGGGTGGGCCGCGATCGCCGCGCCGACGACACTGCCGCGTCCGGTGATGACGTTGAGCACACCGGGCGGGAAACCGGCCTCCTCGGCCAGTTCGGTCAGCCGCAGTGTCGACAACGAGGTTTCCTCGGCGGGTTTGAGTACGACCGTGTTGCCCATCGCCAGCGCTGGAGCCAGTTTCCAGGCGGCCATCGACATCGGGAAGTTCCACGGCGTGATCGCGCCGACCACGCCGATCGGCTCGTGCACGGTGTAGTTCAGGATCCGCAACCCGCCACGGGGCGACAGCGGGATGGTGGCGCCCTCGAACTTGCTCGGCCAGCCGGCGAAGTAGCGGAACAGCTTCGCCGTTGTCCCGACGTCGACCGCGCGGGCGACCGAGACCGGCTTGCCGTTGTCCAGTGACTCCAGGAAAGCCAGCTCGTCGGCGTGCGCCTCGACGAGTTCGGCCAGCCCGTGCAGCAGCTCGCCCCGGTGCAACGGGCTGATGTCCCGCCACTCCGGATCGGCCAGCGCCGCGCGGGCGGCCGCGACGGAATCGTCCACATCGGACTCATCGCCGCGGGACAGGGTGGCCAGCGGCCGGCCGGTGGCCGGGTCGACGGACGTGATGGTCTCGCCGGACCCGCCCGGCCGCCACCGGCCGCCGATGTACAGGCCGTGTTCCAGGGCGAGGAACGACGCCACGCCGGGCGGTGTCGAGGCGGGCAGGAGCGGACTGTCTACTGTGGTCATATGGCCATCTCGATCAGGTACGGGCCGCCGGCGTCGACGGCGTCGGTGAAGGCGTGCCTGAGTTGCCCGGCACTGGTGACGCGGCCGGCCGGGACGCCGAACCCGTCGGCGAGCGCGACCCAGTCGATGCACGGATCGGCCAGGCTGGTCAGTGCCGTGGCCTGCGGGCCGAACTCGGCGTTGCCGTGCCGGCCGAGCTCGGTCCGCAGCACGTTGTAGGTGTGGTTGGCGGCGATGAGAACGATGACGTGGGCGCGCTCACGGCTCATCGTCCACAGCGCCTGAGCGGTGTAGAGGCCACTGCCGTCGGACTGCAACGCGATGACCGGCCGGTCCGGTGCGGCGATGGCCGCGCCGAGCGCGCATGGCAGGCCTTGCCCGATGGCGCCGCCGGTGTTGGTCAGAACCGTATGTGCCGCAGCGGAACCCGACGCGGTGTAGAACGGGTACCCGCTCGTGCCGCCCTCGACGGACACGATGGCCCAGTCGGGCAGGCAGGCCGCGACCGTCTGGCCGACGGTCCGGCCGGTCAGCGGTTCGTCGTCGGCAGGCGCCGCGACGGTCGTGGCGGGGGTGGCCGGTGCGTTGCCGCCGATGAGATCGGCCAGCTCGAGCAGTGCCTCCTCGGCGTCCTCCAGCGGGCCGGCCAGCCGCACCAGGCTGCCCGGCGGGGTGAGCACGCTGGGGATGCCCTCGTATCCGAAGTACGCCACCGGGTCCTGTGCTCCGGCGACGACGACGTTGTCCGCGTCCCGCAGCACCGCGGCGGCCGTTTCCGGGAAGTACGGCAGCCGGTCGATGTCGGGCAGGCCACTGCCGCGTTCGGCGCGAGCGGGGAACGTCTCGCTGTACAGGGTCGCGCCGATGCCCGCAGCGATCCGGCCGGCGGCACGCTGCCCGGTACAGGTCAGGGCGTTGCCGCCGAGCAGCAGCACGGTCCGTCCGGCGGTCCGCAGGCGGGTCGCGACCTGCTTGACCCGGTCGCTGCCGACAACGGTGTGGCCGGGCGGTTTCGTATGCTCCGCCGGGGATTGCTGTGCCGATGCCTGTTGATGATCGGCGGGTATGACCACAGTGGACACACCCAGGGTCCGGTGCGCCTCGTCGATCGCATCGCGGGTCACGTCGCTGACCCCGGCGCGTGCGGTGATCGTGTGCACGGAGCCGACCGTCGCGGCGAGCGCGGCGATGTCCGAGGTCAACGGCGCGTCAAAGGGCAGGTGCCAGCTCGCGTGGTCGCCGACGACGTTCACCAGCGGCGTGTTCGCCCGCCGCGCGTTGTGCAGGTTCGCCAGGCCGTTCGCGAGCCCGGGGCCCAGGTGGAGCAGGGTCATCGCCGCAGTGCCGGTGATGCGTGCGTACCCGTCCGCGGCTCCGGTGCACACGTTCTCCTGCAGTCCGAGAACCGCTCGCACGCCAGGCACCTCGTCCAGCGCGGCGACCAACGGCATCTCGGTGGTGCCTGGGTTCGCGAAGCACACCCGCACGCCCGACTGTGCCGCGGCGAGCACGAGAGCTTCGGCTCCGGTGACGGTGTCTTCTGCCACGGGTCTCTCCCGATGTACGATAATCGTACGAGATGTACGCTTATCGGTAAGAGTAGACGCTGCTGTGGCCGTGCGGAACCCCGTATTGCCTCGCTCAGGCCGTGGCGCTGCCAGGGATGCTCTTCGCGGGATAGTGGCGCGCCGGTAGCCACGGCGGAACGCATCCTTGGCTACCGGCGCCGCTTCGCGCGGGCCATCGAAGCAGGCGAGTCGTCACCCCGCCTGAGCCCGGAGGTCGCAATGGACACTCGGGCCGGCGCGATCGTCTACCGCGCCCCGAGGGTGCCGCGCATTCCCAGCGGCCTGGTGGATACCTTGTTCGAAGCCAGGGGTCCTAGCCGGTGTGGTCGCCCGAGAGGCGGCGCGCGGCTTCGGTGGCGGCGGTCATCACCAGGTCGGGGACCTCCGGCGCGGACACCTTGGTGCCGAGCTGGACGATGCCGATGCTCGCACTGGCCCACTCGGAGGTCCTGATCGGCGCCGCGACCCCGAGCGCGCCCGGCTGCAAGGCGCCCACAGTCAGCGCGTAGCCGCGCTGGCGGGCGCGCTGAACGTCCTTTGTGTCCTCATCGGCCGGCGGGCGTCCGGCCAGGATCGCGACGCCGTCCGCGCCGAGGCCGAGAGCGTGCCGTGCGCCTTGGCGCAACGCCAGGTGGAACGTTGTCTGCGGCGGCTCCTCGGTGAGCAGGATCAGGGCTTCGTCGCCGTCGGCCACGCTGAGCAGTGAGGTGCTGTTGGTCTGCCGGCTGAGCCGGCGCAGGATCGGCAGGACCGTCGCCTGCAGCCGGGGGCGCAGCCGGCTGGCCAGTTCGGTGACGCCGATGCCCAGTACGTACCGGGTGTCGAGCCGGCCGACGAGGCGGTGGGCCTCGAGGGTGCGCAACAGCCGGTAGACCACGGCGCGCGCGGTGGACAGCCGCTCGGCCAGTTCGCCGGCCGTCATGCCGTCGCTGTGCTCGGCGAGCAGGGACAGCACGGTGAGACCGCGGTCGAGGGTCTGGGAGATCTCTCCGCTGGGTGTGCTCATCGCCTCGCTGTCCTCCGGGGCCGGTGTTCCTAGGCATGGTTTAGCACAACGGGCCTGGCCGGCGCCTGATTGACCGGCGCGGACCCGATGGGTAGTGTACGACTATCGACCATGAGGGACGGTAATCGAACATGTCGCAACGTTCAGCCGCCGAAGACCTTGCCCGGTCCGTACCCGCGATGCCGTTCGTGGCGGGCCACTGGCAGCCGCGCGCCGCCGCACCGAGCTTCGACGTCATCGACCCGGTCACCGAACGCCCGCTCGCGACGGTCATCGAGGCGGACGCGCAGACCGTGGACCTGGCGGTCACGACGGCACGCCAGGCACTGGACGAGGGGGAGTGGGGCCGGCTGGACGGCGCCGCTCGTGGGGAGCTGCTGCACGCTTTCGCGCAGCTGCTGGCCGATCGTGCCGAGGACTTCGCCGACCTGGAGTCACTCGAGGTCGGCAAGCCCGGGATCGAGCCGCGGGTGATCGATCTGCCGCAGGCCGTCGCCACGTTCCGGCACTACGCCGGCTGGGCCGACAAGCTGGCCGGCGAGTCGATCCCCACTGCCGGGTACCAAGGGCGTGCCACGCTCAGCTACACCGTGCGGGAGCCGATCGGCGTCGTCGCGGCGATCACGCCCTGGAACTCGCCGACCATGATCGGATCCTGGAAGATCGCGCCCGCCCTGGCCGCGGGCTGTGCGGTCGTGCTCAAGCCACCGGAGGACGCCCCGCTGACCTCCTTGCTGCTGGCCCGGCTGGCCGAGCAGGCCGGGTTCCCGCCGGGAGCGTTGAGCGTCCTGCCCGGCCGCGGGAACACCACTGGCACACGGCTCATCGAACACCCCGGCGTCGGCAAGATCTCCTTCACCGGCAGCCCGCGCACGGGCCACATCGTGGCGACCGCCGCGGCCAAGGGGTTCCGGCCGACCACCCTGGAACTGGGCGGCAAGAGCCCGCAGATCGTGTTCGCCGACGCGGACCTCGACGCGGCCGCCGCCGGGGTGGCGCTGGGGATCTTCGCCAACCAGGGCGAGGTCTGCGCGGCCGGCAGCCGGATCCTCGTCCAGCGGCGGATCCACGACGAGTTCGTCGAGCGGCTGGTGGCGCATGCCGCCGAAGTCGTGGTCGGCGACCCGTTCGATCCGTCCACCACCATGGGAGCGTTGATCAACGCCAGGCAACGCGACCGCGTCCTGCGCTACATCGACATCGGCCGCGACGAGGGCGCCAAGGTGGTCGCCGGGGGCGGAAAACCCGGCCGCACCGGCTATTTCGTCGAACCCACCCTGTTCGCGGGTGCCTCGAGCACGATGACGATCGCCCGTGAGGAGATCTTCGGCCCGGTCGGCACCGTCCTCGCGTTCGACAACGACGCGGAGGCCGTCCGGCTGGCCAACGACAGTGACTATGCCCTCGCCGCGACCTTGTGGACCAGCGACCTGAGCCGGGCGCACACCCTCGCGCGCCGGGTGCGGGCCGGTGCCGTCGCCGTGAACGGCTGGTCCCCCTTGGATCCGCGGTTGCCTTGGGGCGGATCGGGGCTCAGCGGCCATGGCCGCGAACTCGGCCGGGCCGGGCTCGAAGCGAACACCGTCCTCAAGACCGTCACCGTCGTGCTCTGACCACCGTGCTCTGACCACCGTGCTCTGACCACACATCCGGAAGGAACCGCAGATGTCAGTCCGTTTGCTAGTCGCCTACTACAGCTCGACGGGCTCGGTTCACCGCCTGGCCCAGGCGGTGCAGGCGGGCGCCGAGTCCGCGGGTGCCGCGGTCCGGCTGCGCCGGGTCGCCGAGCTCGCCCCGGCCGAGGCGATCGCCTCGAACCCCGCCTGGGCACAACACCACCAGGACACCGCCGAATCGGTGGCCGTTGCCAGCCTGGCCGATCTGGAATGGGCCGACGGCTACGCGTTCGGCACTCCCACCCGCTACGGTGCGCCCGCCGCACAGCTCAAGCAGTTCATCGACTCCGCGAGCAGCCTGTGGCATGAGGGCAAGCTCGCCGACAAACCGGTCACCACGTTCGTGTCCTCGGCCGAACTGCACGGCGGCCAGGAAGCCACCATCCTGTCCCTCAACAACGTCTTCTACCACTGGGGATGCGTGATCGTGCCGCTCGGCTACACCGACGACGCGGTCTACGAGGCCGGCGGCAACCCCTACGGCACCTCGTGGCCCGCCGGATTCCCGTCCACCATGCCGGATGAGGCCGTGTTGAACTGCGCGCGCTACCAGGGACGCCGCCTCACGCAGTTCGCCGCGGCGTTGTCAGCCGCGCGTTCCGGCGCACCGGCGTGATCGTGGCACGCTGTACTCCATGACTGCTGCTTCAATGACCACAGTGGACATCTGGTCGGACATCCATTGCCCGTGGGCGCTCATCGCGGTGCACCGGCTGCGAGCGGCTCGTGCGGAACACCGGCTCGACGTGGTCTTCGCGCCCCGGGCCTGGCCGCTGGAATGGGTCAACGGCCGTGGCACGCCCCGCGGCATCGTCACCACCGAGACCGCGGCCCTCGCCAGTCACGAACCGGCGTTGTTCACCGTCTACACCAACGAATCCTGGCCGTCGACCTTCCTTCCGGCGTTCGAGCTCGTCGCGGCGGCCCGGCGGGTGCACGGTCCCCGGGCCGCGGAGGACGTCGACTACGCGTTGCGGCTCGCGTTCTTCCGGGACGCCGTCGACGTCAGCATCAGGGCGGGCCTGCAAGAGGCGCTCGACCTCGCGCACACCCTGAACACGGACGTACGGCCGGACGAGGTCATGGACACCTGGCTGCACGGGAGCACCCGGTCGGACGTCGAGACGGACTTCCAGGCCAGTACGGCAGTGCCGATCCAGGGCAGTCCGCAGATCTTCTGGCCGGACGGGACGACCACGCACAATCCCGGCATGACCGACCACGTCTGGCACGGCGGACTGGTCCGAATCGGGCATACGGACCCCGGCGAGGCCGAGCGGTTGCTGCTGAACGCCGTTGGAAGCCAACGCGATTCACGGCGGTGAGGTGGAACCCGGACCGTGTCGAAACGACCAATGTGGACAATTCGCGCCGAGGAGTCCGCATGGTCGGCCGCGCCGGGTCCGGTTGGCCGGGATCGCGTTGGTACAGTCGGCGTACCGCGCTGCCGCCGCGTCATTGTGTTGCGGTGGAGGCGAAATCGTGAGAATCGTCCGCCACGTCCCGGGCTTCGGATCGTGGCTCGCGACGGCACAATGATCCACCGTGACACACTCGACTGATGCCGGCGCGCCGCCTCGCGAGGCCGTCCCGGCCGTGGAACGGCTCGCGTTCTTCTCCGACGCGGTGATCGCGATCGCGATGACGCTGCTGGCCCTGGAGCTGCCAGTGCCGGAAGGGGAGACCGACGAGGATCTGTGGCGGTCCTTCGTGCATCTGCTGCCCCGGCAGTATCTGACGTTCGTCCTCAGCTTCGTGGTGATCGCGCTGTTCTGGCGCTCCCACCACCGTTTCTTCCAGCACGTGACGGGGATGGCGGCGGGCCTGGTGACGGCGAACATGGTGTTCCTGTTCACCATCGTCGTGCTGCCGTTCGCCACGAAGGTGCTGGGGGAGCGGGGCACCTCGACGTTCGGGACGGTCTTCTACGCGGTGACCGTGGCCGCGGTCGGCCTGAGTCTGCTTGGGTTGTTATGGCTTGTGCGCAAGCACGGCGTCGCGCCCGTGGCGGACGATCCGCAGTGGCCTGCCCGGATGACCCGCGGGATCCTGGTCCCGGTGTCCGCGTTCGTGCTCTCGATCCCGGTCGCGTTCGTGGCCAGCGATGTCGTCAGGTACCTG
>CBIMJO010000011.1:0-22061 GCA_966244135.1 uncultured Actinocrispum sp.
GCCCGGCACGGTCAGCCTGGACCGCGGCCCGGTCAGCGTGGACGAGGCGATGGACCAGTGGGTCGCCGCCGAGCGCAGCGGCCCGGAGGTCGTCTATCCCCGCTGGCAGGCCGCGCGCAAGCGGTCCATCGCCGCCCTGCGCGCCGCCGACCCGGACCGGACCTCGGCCTGGGCGTCCGCGCCCCTCCGCCCGGCGACGCACGCGACCACGCGCCTCGCCGAACACTGGGCGCACGCCTTGGACATCACCGAACCGCTGGCCATCCCATACCCGGACACCGTGCGCCTGCGCCACATCGCCCGCCTCGCGCATCGGACGTTGCCCTACGCCTTCAGCCTGGCCGGTGAACAACCGGCGCCGATCCGCGCCGAACTCACCGGTCCCGCCGACGAGACGTGGACTTTCGGCCCGGACGGCACCGAGTCGGTGATCCGCGGTTCGCTTGGCGCCTTCTGCCGCGTTGGCGCCCAGCGGCTCAGCCCCGGGGATTCGGGACTTGTCACCACCGACAAGCACGCTGAGACGGCTTTGCGCGTCCTGCGGAACTACGCCGCCTAACGACGACCGCGGCGGGGCTTGGTTCGCGGCGGGGCGCTGCGGCGTTTCGGTTGCGGCGCTTGCTGTGGCTGTTGTTGCTGCTGGCGGCCGCGGGTGCTGTTCACGGTCCGGCCACGGACGATGCCGATGAACTGTTCCATCAGGTCGGTCGTTTCACGGTCCAACCAGGACAGCGCGACCCGGGATTCCGGCGCGTCCGTGAGCGGCCGGTAGGTCAGGTCGCGGCGGTGGTGCAGCCGGGCAAGGGACTGGGGGACAACGAGAACGCCGATCCCGGCCGCCACGAGCTCGATCGCGTCGCCGGTGGTGGCCGGGCGTTCGAGGGCGGGCTTGCCGGGCAGCTGTTCCCAGTCGATGGTGTCGTCGAGCGGATGGAGCACGATCTCGTCGGCGACCTCCTCTGTGGACACTTCGTCGGCCGCGGCGATCAAGTGGTCCTTGGGAACCACCACGACCGAGGTCTCGGTGTAGAGCGGGATGGCGTGCAGGCCGGTGCGGTCGATCGGCAGGCGCAGCAGCGCCGCGTCGACCCCGCCCTCGCGCACCAGGTTCGCGGCCTCCGCGGCGGCTACCGTGACCAGGTCCAACGGCACGTCCGGCTCCCGTTCGCCCCAGATCCGCGCCCATTTGCCGGGCGTCGTGCCCGGGACATAGCCGAGCCGGAACGAGCCTGTCACCAGGCTAGACTACCGGGCGTACCGGCTCGCTACGCTTGGCCCATGACGTCGCACAAGACCTCCCAGACCATGAAGCCCGCCACCGCGGCCAAGAAACTGGGCGTCTACCTGCAAGCCACCCCCGCGGAGTTCCAGGAGGGGGTCGTATCCCGCGACGAGCTGAACGCCCTGCAGGCCAACCCGCCGGAGTGGCTGCGTGAGCTGCGCCGCAACGGCCCGCACCCCCGCCAGGTGGTGGCCGCCCGCCTCGGCATCTCCATCGGCGGCCTGACCCGCGCCGGCCTCACCGAGGCCCTGACCACCGACCAGATCCAGGAGATCAAGGCGGAGAACCCGGACTGGCTGCAGCGCGAACGCGACATCCAGGCCGAGGTCCGCCGCGAGGCCGAGCGCCAGCGCGAGAAGAAGGCGAAGGGCTGAGCTCAGACCAGGTCCCGCGCCCATGCCGTGAGGGCTTTGGCGATGGCTTCGGGCTGGTCTTCGGGAGCGTGGTGACCCGCGGGGCCGCAGTGCTGGGTGTCCAGGGCGGCGATGTTCTGCCGGCACCACGCGGCCAGGTCCGGGCCGATCAACAGGGTCGGCGAGGAGTCGAAGGTCAGCAGGAGTTTGGGCACGTCGATGCTGGTAGCCAGCCACTTCCCGTAGTCGGCGACCCTCGTGGCGACGTCGGCCGGTGAACCGTCGAGCGGCAGCGACCGCGCCCACTCCAGCACCGGGCGGCGGCTTTCCGGCGTCGGATACGGCGCGAGGTAGGCGGCCATGTCCTCGGCGTTCACCGGGTTCAGCACGCCGCCGGTGAACGCCGACTCGACGAAGTTCTGCACGAGCCGCTCACCCTCGGGGCCGCGCATGGCCTCGGCGCGGGCTCGTGGCGCGTCGCCCAGGTCGGCCCACGACATCGGCCGCACGATGGTCTCGAAGAACGCCACGCCACGGACCCGGTCCGGGTGCCGGGCCGCCCAGTCGAACGCGAGCGCGCCGCCCCAGTCGTGCCCGACCAGCACGACCGAACCGAGGTCGTCGAGCCAGGCGTCGAGGTAGCGGGCGTGGTCGGCGAACCGGTAGGGGATATCCGGCTTGCCGGACCGGCCCATCCCGATCAGATCGGGCGCGAGCAGCCGGGCGGGCACATTCATCGCGGCGAGAACCTTCCGCCATAAGTGCGACGAACCGGGGTTTCCGTGCAGGAAGACCACGGGCGTGCCGTCGCCGATCTCCTCGTAGTACATCGTCGAGCCGAGAACGGGAACCGAGGGCATGGCCAACTCCGATCGTTAGTGTCACTAACAAGCTAAGTCGTTAGTGTGACTAACGCAAGAGGTAGGATCCAGGAGTGAGCGAGAGCACGTCAGAGGCGAGGCGGCTGCGCACGCTGCCCACCAGGCTGTTGTCCCTGGCCGCGACCTACGCCGACCGGCGGGTGAACGAGGCGCTCGGCGGGGTGGGCGCGCGCAAGTGGCACTACGCCGTGCTCGCCACGCTGGACGAGTTCGGCTCGGCCAGCCAGGCGGAGCTGAGCGACCGGACCCGGATCTACCGCAGCGACCTGGTCGCGGTGATCAACGAGCTGACCGAGCGGGGACTGGTCGAACGCTCACCCGACCCTGCTGACCGCCGGCGCAACGTCATCAGCATGACCGCCGCGGGCCGCCGTCACCTGGGCGAACTCGACAGGCTGCTCACCGAGGTGCAGGACGACGTACTCGCGCCGTTGACCAGCCAAGACCGCGCACACCTCACGCGCCTGCTAGCAGCGCTGGTGCGCGAGCACTAAGACTTGATGCCCGTCTGCTGCTGGATCCAGGAGGCGACGACGTCGACGCGGGCGATGGTCTCGCGTCCGGGCTGCGGGCAGGCCGGGCCGTCGTTCACGATGGCCACGAGGGTGCCGGTGCGGTCGTCGTCGGTGGTGAAGAAGGGGCCGCCGGAGTCGTCGGGGCACGGGCTGTTCTCCACCGTGCGCGGCACGAGGGACTCGGCCTCGAGCACTGTCTGGGTGACCTTGGCGACCTTGAACTGGCCGCGCTTGAGGTGGTCGGACTGGACGATGACCTTCGCGGACAACGAGCCCCACCCGGCGAACTGCAGCTTCTGGCCGACGGCCGGTTTCTTGGCCGAGACCTTCAGCGGGGTGATGTCGGTGATCGCGGTGTCCAGCCTGACCAGGGCTAAGTCGTTGATGGGGGACTGCTTGACGTCCACCACGTTGGCCACGTAGCCGCCGGCGTCGCTGTCCTTGAGCTTCCCGATCGCGACCGTCACGTGGTAGGGCGGCGCGCCCTCGACCCGGTTGTTGTTCAGGTCGTGGAAGCAGTGCCCGGCGCTGACGACCCACTCGGGCGCGACGAGCGAACCGCTGCAGCCGCCCGTGCGCACCCCGCCGCCCGCGACCGGGATGTCCTTGGAGGAGAGCTTCGCGTTGAACGGCAGGATCGAGCTGGGCGGGGGCTTGGTGCTGGCCGACGAGGGTGCCGAAGGGGTGACGACGCCGTGGTTGGCGCTGTTGGCGAGCGCGCTCTCTCTGGGCGCGGGGGCCTCGCTGGCCTGCGCGGCCGCCTTCTGGTCGCGGGTCACGACGTACGCGCTCGCGCCGCCCGCCCCCACGACGACAGCGGCTGTCAACGCCCAGAACCGCAGGCGCGAGCGTTTCCCCGTTTTGGCACTCACGCTCTCATGTACGTATGAGACGCCCAAATGGTTGACTCCCCCGCGCGACGTGCGCTTTCGCCCACGAATTCGTACCCGGAACCCCCTGGGGGCTATCACCGGGACTGATGGGCCTCGGCGAAAACCCAGTACCGCAGCAGAACAAACCGTACTGCCCCGGCCACCATACTTGCCAGGACCAGCACAGTGAGCTCGCTCAGCTCGCCCTGTCCTACGGCGATTGTGGTAATAGCACCAGAAGTGATGGCGATTCCGAGTCCGGTGACCGCGAAACTCTTGACATGGTGGCTCAGTCTGATATGGCCGGTGATGCCGAACGTCATCTTGCCGTTGAGACGGGTCCCGGCGACCGTTGTCAAGATTGTCGACAGCGCATTCGCGATTGTGGCTGAGGCCACAATCCGGAATGTCAGATAAATGCCAAGGAACAAAACCGTGTTCAGGACGCCGACCGCGAGGAACCGGGCGAACTGCCGCGGGAGCGCGCCGGCCGGGGCGGCGGGAGCCGGGGCGGGCGGCGCGATCACGGTCATGACATCAGCGTGATCCGCCAAGCTGGGGCGTTGCTGTGCCGCTGCTGTCGAGTTCCTATGTGACCGCTGTTACCCCGTGACCCGATCGAGACCTGCGATCAAGAGAGCCGGTGCTCTACTGGGGTGGTCGGGCCCGATTGGCTCCTGGGGAGGACCAACGCCATGCGTCTGCGCGCGCTGCTCGCTGTTGCCGGTGCTCTGCTCATGGTCGTGCCGACGACTTCCGCGGTCGCGGACGACCGTGGCCGGGACTGCGACTGGACCCAGTGGGGCCAGGGCGCCACCCACAACGGTGTGGCCTGCGTGCGTGACCAGCGGGACTTGCGCCTGCTGGCGCGCATTGTGGTGGATCCGTTCGCGGAACAGGAAGACACCGAGGGCGGCGGCATTCCCGTGCACTACCCGGTGCCGCTGGTCGACAACGACGGGAACGTGTTCGCCCTCAAGAAAGGTGGGTCGTTCGTCAGCTGTGACCCGCCCGGCTCCGGCGAACCCGCGCCCTGCGGGCTGGATCCCGGGAACCTCAACCGGATGACCTGGTCGGTCCAGGCGCTGCGCTGGCGGCACGACCAGCTCGTTCCACAGTGGACGTTCGCCACCGACTGGAAGCCCACCCAGCGGTTCTTCGAGGCCATGGTCCAGTCCGCGATGACCGACGACTCGATCTACGTGCCCGGCGCGGGCGGCACGGTGTTCCAGCTGTCCAAACGCGACGGACGGGTGCAGCGCCGGATCAACCCGCTGGGCACGGCCGTCGACCCGGACGCCTTCGTCGCGGGCAGCCTCACCCTGGACTCGCGTGGAACCCTGTTCTACAACGTCATCAAGGGCGAGGAGAGCTGGCTGGTCCGGGTCGACCGCAACCGGATCGGCAAGGTCGGCTACGCGTCCCTGATTCCCGGCGCGCCCAGCCCGGATAGCCTGTGCTACACCAACTTCCAGGTCTCCGGTGCCGAACGGCCGTACCCGCCACCGCCGCAGCCCGATGGCTCGCCGACCTTGCCGCGGCAGGCGAGGTGCGGGCCCCAGCGGGCCGCGATGAACGCGGCCCCGGCGGTCGGCCCGGACGGCACGATCGTCACGCTGTCCCGCCCGGCCGGCCCGAGCACGGAGAACTACAGCTACCTGGTCGCGTTCAACCCCGACCTGAGCCTGAAGTGGGCCAGCTCGTTGCGTGTCCCGCTGAACGACGGCTGCGGAGTCCTTGTCCCGTACGGCACCGGGTTCTACGACTGCCGGCCGGGAGCCGCGCCCGGCGTCGACCCGACCACGAACCTGGCCCCGGCCGCCTCGGTGCTCGAACAAGGCTCGGCGGCGCCGGTGATCCTGCCGGACGGCAACATCATCTACGGCGCCCGTACCTCGTACAACGGCTTCCGCGGGCATCTGCTGAAGTTCGACAACCGCGGCCGCTATCTGGCGAACTACGACTTCGGCTGGGACATCACGCCCGGGGTGCTCCGGCACGACGGCACGTATTCGTTGCTCATCAAGGACAACCACTACCTGACGAACGGCCCGTTCGACCTGACCCTGCTGAACGCCGGCCTGAAGAAGGACTGGTCGTTCACCAACACCGAGACCAGGACCTGCCAGCGCAACCCGGACGGCTCGATCACGTGCACCGACGACGGCGAGCACCCCAACGGGTTCGAGTGGTGCGTCGCCGCCCCGGTGATCGACCGGGACGGCACCATCTTCGGCCTGTCCGAGGACGGGAACCTTTACGTCATCGACAAACACGGCAAGCTGCGCGAACGCGTGTTCCTGTCCAAGACCGTGGCCTCGGCGTACACCCCGCTGTCACTCGACTCCCGCGGCCGGGTCTACGCGCAGAACAACGGCGAGATGTACGTCCTGGGCCACTAGCGCGCCTTCGCGTAGTCGTTGATCAGCCCGGCCGCGTGCTCGGGGTCGTCGACGGTCACGATGAAGCGTTTGTCGTTGCGAAGGACCAGTTCCAGGGCCGGGCCTCGGCGGATCACCACAGCCGTGCGGCCCGGCCGGCGCCGCCAGCCCCAACCTCCGTACGCGAGCGGGGCCACGGTGATGACGTGGGCCTCCTCGATGTCGGCGAGCGGGATGACCCGGCGCGGCCACTTCAAGAGTCCGATTTGGACGACCACGGCCGCCGGGCCTGCCACCACTTCGACGGTGGCGAACGCGATCACCACCGTGACGGTCACGATCACCACCGTTGCCAACGGGCTGCCGGTGACGAACAACGCGACGAGCACGGCGATCGGCGGGATGACCAGCATTCCCCGGTTGTGTGCCCGCCCGGTCCAGACCGCTTTTCCTGACGTGCCCAGGTTGGGCGCCTGCGGTGCGGGCTTGGGGCCCGCCAGCCGGGCGCCGACGAGTGCTGCGAGCAAGCCGATCACGAGCACGGCCGGGATGGTGACCCAGGCGTTGGGCAGGACCGCCTCCTCCCAGCTCGGCTTTCCGGCGTTCACGATCAGCCCGGCCGTGTTCCCGGCCACGAGCAGGCCGCCGAGGGCGTAGATCGACGCGGTCGTGTCCCGTCCGTGGGACGCCGTCAACGCAGCCCACGCCACGATCCAGCCGACCGCCAGCGCCGTCGTCACCAGCGCCCAAGGGGCGTGCGAGTTCGGGTGGCCGTCGAGTCCCCAGTGGATCGCGATGTCAGTGGGCACGGTCAGCAGCAGCGGCGGAACCACCAGCCCGGCCAGGATCAGGGCCGGGATCACGGTCCGGTGGACGCTCATGACAGCTCCTCGAACATCGCCATCAACTCCTGCTTCGTCACCCCAAGCCTGCGCGCCTCACCGCTGACCTGCCGCACGAGCTCGTGCAGCCTGGCCCGGTCCAGCGCCATCTCCGTCACCACAACACCGCGCCCCCTCCGCATCCGAACCAACCCCTCCCGTTCCAGCTCGGCATACGCACGCAAAACCGTGTGCATGTTCACCCCCAGCGACTCGGCCAGCGCCCGTCCGGCGGGCAGCCGGTCGCCAGCGCTCACGTCACCCTCGACGAGCGCCCGCCGCACCGCTGCCGCGATCTGCAGGTACAGCGGCCCGGTGTCCTCATGATCAAGTGTCAGTAGCATTGTTCTATAGAGCATAGAACAACCCGAACCAGAACGCGCGAAAATTTCTTCGCCGGGAAATGTCGAGGGGTGTGGGTGGCCGATCGACGTGGGGGTGTCGGCCGGTCAGAGTGGCTGGTCCGCGACGGTAGAGGAGACGGTCATGCGGTTCTTGATGATGCACCGGTTGCCGGAGAGCGCCGCCGAGGCGTGGAACCCCAGCCCCGAGTTCGTCGAGCGGATGGGCGGGATGATCCAGGACTGGGTCGGCAAGGGGATCCTGATCACCGCTGAGGGCGTGCACACCTCGGAGCGCGGGGCGCGGGTGCGTAAAACGGAGGAGGGCGTCACGGCGGCCGACGGGCCGTTCGGCGGCGAGGTGATCGGCGGGTTCGCGCTGGTCAACGCCAAGGACCGGGCCGAGGCCGTGGCTCTCGCGGAGCAGTACGCGGCGATGTTCGACCGCGTCGAGGTGGAGATCCGCGAGATCCACGAGTTCGAGTGACGGACCTCAGGCCGGGAAGTCGAACTGGTAGCCCTGGGCCACCAGCCACGGCAGGCCGGACCGCAGGGCGGCGACGGTTTGCGAACGGTCGCCGCCCGCGTCGTGCAGCAGCACCACGTCGTGGTCGCCCGCCCGCTTGATCGCGGTGAGGATGGCGTCGGTGCCGGGCTTGGTCCAGTCCAGCGTGTCGATGGACCAGGCCAGGCACTGCATGCCGAGGCTCGCGGCGATCCGCTGCACCGAGTCGGGCTCGGCGGCCTTGCCGAACGCACCGGCCGGGGCGCGGAAATAGGGCACGCCGGCGTCCGGCTCGGCGGCCAGGATCGCCTGCAGCCCGCCCTCGATCTCCTTGTGCCGCACCGAAGCGTCCCGGTTCGGCAGGTGCTCGTCATGCGTCATCGAGTGATCGCAGAGGGCGTGCCCGCCGGCCACGATCTTGCGTACCAGCGCTGGGTAGGCCTTGGCGTTCTTGCCGACGAGGCAGAACGTCGCCTTGACGTGGTACTGCGCCAGCAGGTCGAGCACCTGGGGAGTCCATGTGGGGTCCGGGCCGTCGTCGAAGGTCAGCGCGATGTGCTTGCCCGGCGCGGGAGTGGTGTGCCCGATCACCTCGGCGTGGGTGGCCGGCGGGGTCTTCGTCGTGGTCTTCGCGGGCGTGGGCGAGGAGTGCACCGGGGTCGCGTCGTCTGGTGGCGGCGGAACGGTCACCGTCACGGTCGCCTGACCGACGGGCACCCCCGTGGTCTGGACCGCGCCGCACGCGGAGAGCAGACCGACCGACACGACCAGAGCAGCGATCTTCGTACGCATTCCCCGAACCTCCCCTGTGAACTCCTGCACCCTGGGAGACGCCTTGCGCGGCAAGGGGTTCGTCGGCTCGGGGAAATCTTGTCACAAAGCAACCTCCTGCTCGGTCGTGCGTCTCATAGGACGGTTTCAGACCACGATCAGGGCCTCGGACAACGGCTTCCGGTCGAGGACCGGAACCTCGCAGTCCGCCGCCGGATAGCAGACGGGGAACAGGATGTACGGCCGTTCGCTCGACGGGCGGCCGAAGAGCTTGGACAGGAACGACATCGGGTTGGGGGTGTGGGTGAGCGTGGCCAGGCCCATGGTGTGCAAGGCGGCGATGAAGAACCCGCAAGCGATTCCGATGCTCTCCGATACGTAGTAGTTCTTGCGCAGCGACCCATCGGACTGTGGGGTGCTCTTCTGCGCGAAGGCGACGACGAGCCAGGGCGCTGTCTCCAGGAACTCCTTGTGCTCATCGGTTTCCAGCCGTGCGAGGGCCGCGTGCCAGTCCGGCGCGGTGCGGTCGCGGTAGAACCGCCGCTCCTCGGCCTCGGCGGCCTCGCGGATCCGGCTCTTGAGCGCGGGATCCTGGGTGGCGACGAACGTCCACGGCTGATGGTGCGCCCCGCTGGGCGCGGTGTTGGCGACCCGCACGGCTGTCTCGATCGCCTCCAGGGGCACGGGATCCGGCGAGAACCAGCGCACCGACCGGCGCGCGGACATGTGACGGTAGAAGTCCTCGCCCCGGCTCAGGCCGTCGGGCAACCGCGGCGGCGTGTACGGGACGAACGGGTGGGTGTGAGTACGCGGCACATCCCGACCCTGACACGGGTTCTGCTCATCGGTCCAGCTCGGAAAACTCGGCAATCCCATAATCTGGCCTCATGAGTCTCCCGCCTGTGTCCCTCCGGCAGCTCGAGTACCTGGTGGCCGTCGCGGACACTGGCGGCATGACCACAGCCGCAGCTCAGTGCCATGTTTCGCAGTCGGCGATCTCGCTGGCGGTCGCGGACCTGGAACGCCTCCTGGACGTCCGGCTGGTGATCCGGGGACCCCGCCGCGGCACCTCATTGACCGACGCGGGACGGCACGTGGTGGCCGAAGCCCGCCACGTCCTCGGGGCGGTGGCGGACCTGAGCACCGGCGCCCAGCGACTCGGCCGCGACCTGGCAGGCAGGCTCCGGATCGGCTGCTACAGCCCGATCGCCCCGCTGCACCTGCCGCCCGCGATGGCTGGGTTCCAGGCCGAGCACCCCGAGGTGGAGGTCGAGTTCCTCGAGGGCACCCTGCCCGACCTGCAGGCGCGGCTGCTGGACGGCACCTGCGAGCTGGCGTTCCTGTACCAGCAGGACCTCCTGCCGGGCATCGGCACGACGGTCCTGTACGACCAGCAACCCAGCGTCCTGCTCAGCGCGAACCACCGCCTCGGCAAGCGAAAGACCGTCGCCCTCAAGGAACTCGCGGACGAACCGTTGATCCTGCTGGATGTTCCACCAGCGCCCATTACTTCCAAGCGGTGTTCGACGCCGTAAGCGTGCCCATGCGCGTTGCGCACCGCGCCAGCAGTTTCGACCTGGCTCGCGCGATGGTGGCCCGTGGCCTCGGCTATTCCCTTGCAGTGCAACGGCCTCCGGCGAACATCTCGCTGGAAGGACTGCCGCTCAAGTCGATTCCCCTCCGGGACGCGGTGCCCACCACGCCCGTCGTCCTCGGCTGGGCCGCGGGTGGCCGGCTGACCCGGCGGGCCGAGGTCTTCCTGCGCTACTGCCGGACGCTCTTCCCGTTGCCCTGAAACGCGGACGGCGCCTGGATCCCCGCCGGACCCAGGCGCCGTCCGGTAATCGGCGGTCTAGGGCGTGACTGGGACGTTCGTCAGGCCCTTCTTCGCCTTCGTGACGGTGTTCGATGCGTAGACCACGTTGGGCTTACTCTTGCACTGCGACACCGTGGTGATGTTGATGGCGTACTGGCCGACCCCACCGAGGTCGGACTTGTTGTTCCGCCACTTGTTTCCGCACCCGCTGGGGTACGACGGGCTGGTGCTGATGTTGTGCGTCTCGTACCCGTTGGCCAGGGTGCCCGGCGTGCTGAACGTGCCGGTGTTGTTCTCCAGGGTGTAGTCGGTTCCCTTGACGTCCACCCAGGAGTCGGCCGAGTGCTCGCCGGTGATCCCCTTGCCGTTGAACGTGTTGCCGCGGACGACCCCGTTGAGGGTGCCTTCCTTGATGTCCAGGGACTCGGCGGTCACGTCCGGGCCGATCGTGTTGCTCAGCACCTGGACCCGGTCGGACTTGTCCACCCCGCCGGAGTTGCCGTGGCAGCCCCAGTTGGAGACTGCGGATCCGATGTAGACACCCTCACCGTAGCCCTTCTGTACCAGGCCGGTGTCGGTGACCTTCGAGTTGCGGATGATGCTGTCCGCCGAGGACTTCCGGAAGTGGACGCCCTCCTCGTCGACGTGGTGCACATACACCCCGTCGATCACCGTGTGGTGCGAGTTGTCCGCCACGATGCCCTTTTTGGACTCCGCGACAGTGAACCCGGTCAGGTTCCAGTAGGGCGCGTTGTACAGCCAGAGACCGTAACCGGAGTCGAAGCCGGACGTGGGCGCTGGGCAGTCCGGTGGGTCGCCGGCCGGTCCGTCGTTGATCAGGACCGCGTTCGCGGGCCCGGTCAACGTGATCGGCTTGGCCGAGGTTCCGGCCTTCTGCGCCACGAAGGAACCGTGGTAGTTCCCGGCGGCCAGCTTGATCGTCTGGCCGGGCGCCGCCTTGGCCAGCGCCGCCTGCAGCTGGGCCGCGGTGCTGACGTTCACGGTGTCCGCCGGTGCGGCCGCCGTGGCGGGCAGGGCGCCCAGCATCAGCGCCAGAATGCCGGACGCGATGAGCACTTCGCGCTTCATCACTTGCCTGCCACGGACTTCAGGAACAGCGACTTGCCGTTGTCGGTCCTGGTGTCCAGGACACCGTGACCACCGGTGAAGTTGGCCTGCTCGTTGTGCGCCCAGTCGGCGATCGGCGTACCGCCGACGTCGAGGTGGTGGAACGCCCCGTTGGCGTCGGCGCCGAACTGGTAGATCTTCTTGTGGTCGGCGTAGTAGTCGGTGTACGGGCCACCGGTGACCAGCTGCTTGGACATGGTGTTGTTGAAGAACACGTTGTTCGGGCCGGACGAACCGGACCACTTCACGGCCTTCTTGCCCGCGGCCCACCAGATCGGGAACCAGTTCGAGTCGTCGGGGCCGCCGCCACCCTCCTCACCGCAGTTGGACCGGCAGTTGGCCGAGCGGTGTTCCCACGGCACCTTGGCGGTGTTGAGCTCGAACAGGTTGTTGCGCTCCCAGCCGCCGTGCAGGTTCATGTCCGAGTCGAAGTCGTTGCCGATGGCCACGTTGCCCGAGGCGGACCACTGGAACGTGAAGTGCCGCAGGTTGCGCGTGGTGTTGCCGGCGTACAGCGAGTCCCACACGCGCGAGCCACGGAAGTACCCGTTGCCGCCCTTGCCCTTGTTCCAGGAGCCGTCCAGGTAGTTGTTGACGATCTGCAGGTTCTTGGCCTCCTCGGTGACGATCGGGTGCGACCCGGTCATCTCCGCCTTCACGCCGCGCACCCAGTCGTTGACCGCCCACTTGAACACGATCCCGTGCATCTCCGCGGCCGGATCCATGTTGCCGTAGTTGTGGATCGCGTCGTTCTTGTTCAGGCTCGGCATGTCCTGGGTGAAGCCGAAGTTCTCGAAGCCGACGCCGACCACCGGGTCCACCAGCGGAGCGGCCTTGGAGTCGTACGCCACGCCGTCGATGGCCGGCGAACCGTCCGAAGTGGAGTTCACCGGGACGTCGTACTCCAGCGGCTTGTCCAGCGTCAGCGTGCGCTTCGCGGTGTCCACCGACACGATGGTGAAGATCTGCTGGCGCATGTGCATGTTCAGCATCGGGAACTCGGTGCCGGTCGCCTGCTGCTGCTGGTAGAACTTCTGCGAGTTGGCCGCGCGGATGTTCACGTAGCCGCCCGGCTTGAGCGCGGTGAGCGTGCCGCTGGCCAGGTAGACCACCTTGTCGCCGGTGCGGGCGGCGAAGCCCTTGTCACCCGGCTTCGCGGCCAGCTTGACGCCGGACTTCCAGTGCACGTTCACCGTGCCCTCGAAGATGTCCTTGCGGTTGGCCGGCGCGGACTTGTAGTCGCTGGCGTAGCTGGAGTGCACCTCACGGGACTGCACGCGGAACAGGCCGCGGCCGGGCCACAGCCAGCCGCCTTTGCCCTGCCCGTATGGCATTCCGTCCTCGTCCCAGTCCGACCCGTCCGGCGTGATGGCGTCGTACAGCGTGTTCTTGTCCGGCCGGTACACGATCTTGGTCGCGTCCATGCCCTGGCCGCGGATGATCAGGTAGTCGGCGTCGGTCTTCAGCTCGTGCGTCACGATCAGCTGGCCCGCGGGCAGGGTGATCAGGCTGAGCTTGGTGTAGTTCGCGCTGGGCGAGCACCCGGACCGGATGTCGTCGATGGCCTTCTGCAGACCGGGGGTGTCGTCGGTGGCGTCGTTCGGCGTCACCTTGTACTGGCTGGCCAGCTCGGCGGGCGTGATCTGGCACTTGGCGTCGGAGTTGATGTCGCCATTGCCGGGCAGGGGCATGCCGCCCCGGTAGCCGGCCTTCGACCAGTCGTAGACGCCGTTGATGGGTGCGCGCCGGTTGCCGGCGGACAGGTCCAGGTTCGTCAGCGCGGCGCTGTCGGCGGGAGCGGCCTGAGCGGCCTGGATCCCTTGCGACATAGCGGCTGCGACCAGGACCGCGGTGGCGCCGAGGACCAGCGCCCTCGATACCGCGGACACACGTGTGGACATGGGGAAACCTCCAAAGCAGGGCGGCGGTATGGGGGTCTCGGGGAGCGGGGGAAGTCCCGCCGCCAGGCCGGCGGCGGGACCTGCCGCTAAGGTGCGATGAAGTTGCCGGACAGGATCAGCAGCACCTGCAGGGTGATGCCCGTTCCGTAGTAGTCCGTGCTGTCCGGGCTGAACTTGTCGATCTGTGCGAACAACTTGTCCAGCCAGGCCTGGCTGCCCGGGTCGGTCATCGCCGCGACCGCGAACGGCGCGGTGAAGCACGGGTGCTCGCCGGACTCGGTCTTCTTGCCGGCCAGCGTCCAGCCGGAGGTGATCTTGGCCGGGTCGCCGCCGGTGTACGACTGGATCCAGGTGTTCATCTTGCGCACCTGGGCCAAAGCCGCACTGCCCTCGACCGTGATCGCGTCGGCGCCGAGGCGCCACGGGTCACGGCAGGCGTTCCAGCTGTAGGCGCCGTCGTACTTGCCCTCGAGGAAGTTGGCCGGCGCCGGTTTGGGGGTGCTGTTGGTGTTCACGACGAAGTCCGGCAGCAGGCCGGTGTTCGGCGCGTTCTTCGACTGCAGGTTGCTGACGGCCTGCTCGTGCTTGGTCCGGATCTGGCCCCAGGTGGAGTCCCCGGTGGCCTTCTCGAACGCGCGGAAGTGCCCGGGCATCCAGTCCGACGAGCGCGAGCTGTTCTTGTACTGCGCGTCGTTGCCCCAGTCGCCCAGCAGCATGAACTTGGTGCTGGAGTTGACTTCGCTCTTCTTGATGGCGTTGATGATGCGGACGGCCTCGGCCTTGTAGTTGACCGAACCCGAGGAGCCCCAGACCTTGTCGGCGATCAGCAGGCCGTACGCGATCTCCAGGTCGCCGTCGGTCGCCGAGTCGCTTCCGTTGACACTCTTGCAGTTCGCGTTCTGTTCCGCGGCGTGCAGGTCCTTGTTGTTCACCGAGGGATGGGCTTTGACGAACTTCAGGATGCCGTCGAAGATCGCCTTGGCCTGAGGGTCCTTGTCGCCCATCATCGCGGCGATCGTCATCCCGTAGCCTTCGCCCTCGGCCACGTAGGCGTGATCGGCGTCCTTGGACAGCACGGCGTACGTGCCCGAGCCGCACTTGGTCGACAGGAAGTGGGTCTTCCAGAAGTTCCAGTACTTCATCACCGCGGCGTCCTGGGTGGCCTGGGACACCGACGGTCTGATCGTTCCGGGGACGTAGGCGGCCGCGTTGACTCGCAGGGCGACCTGCGCGGTGGCCGGGGCGGCTGTGACGAGACCGGCGATCAACCCGGTCGCAACAGCCAGGATTCGCAGGGGTTTACGCATGCTCTCCCTCGCTCGTCGATGACAACTCTCGGTGGCGGCGAGTGTGGAGAGCGTGACACGCGAGCCGAAACCTGGTCAATACTGTTAGGAAAGTTTCCTAACTAAACCGAGGAAGATGTGGTCTTTGTGTTCACACTGCTGAACCTTCCGGTTCGGTAACGGGCCTTGCGGTCAACGCCGAATGCGCTGAACCGCTTTCGGTACGTCCATACTGGACAGTGCCGGTCATGTTCTTGTGTTTCATCGTGTTTCGCGACAAATCCGGCAGGCCGGTCATGGGTGTTACGGTGGCGGGGTGGGTACTGATGAGGGGTCGATCGGGGTGGTCGCCGCTTTGGTGCGGGCGTCCTTCTTGGTCAATGCCGTGTACACGGAGTCGGCGCGGGAGTATGGCCTGACGCCGCAGCAGGGGCAGTTGTTGTGTGTGTTGATGGCGCAGCCATATGGCATGGGGGAGCTGAGCTCGATGCTGGGGCTGGCCAAGTCGAGCCTCTCCGGTCTGGTGGATCGCTGTGAACGCAACGGTCTTGTCCGGCGCGAGCCCTCGGCGGTGGACACCCGGGCGGTCAAGGTCGCGTTGACCGCGGACGGCGACCGGCTGGCAGGGGAGTTCTACGCGGAGACGTGCCGGCGCGTCGACGAGCTGCCCGCGGGGTTGTCCACCGCGGAGCGGAATGTGCTGGCCGGCCTGCTGGGGCGGGTGGTCGCGGACAACAAGGTTCCCGTGGTGTTCCTGGAGACGAGTTGAAGTTCGTAGTGCGAACTATTATTGTTCGTAGTACGAACTAGCTCCCTGGGGGAAGTCATGGACGTCATCTTCGGCTTCGGCGCGCACAACGAGATCGAAGCGAGCCCTTCGCTGCTGAATCTTGTGCAGCAGGCGGACCGCGAGGGGCTGGACCTGTTCTCGTTGTCGGATCACCCTTATCTCGGCGCGCATCTCGATGCCTACTCCGCCATCGGGTTCCTGCTTGGGCGGACCTCGCACATCGCCGGTCTGGCCAACGTCACCAACCTCCCGACGCGGCCCGCGCCGATGCTCGCCCGGGCGGTGACCTCGCTGTCCGCGTTGTCCGGCGGGCGGGTCGTGCTCGGGATGGGCGCGGGCGGGCGGTTGAACCGGATCGCCGACATGGGCGCGCCTTCGTTGTCGCCCGGTGATGCGGTCGACGCCTTCGAGGAGGCGATTGTGCTGGTCCGCAAGCTGTCCGGCGGCGGACCCCCGATCACCCACCAGGGCCGCCACTACCAGGTGCGCGACATCGAGCCGGCCCCAGTGCCCGCGCCGCAGATCTGGACGGGCTCGAACGGGCCCAAGTCGTTGGCCGCCACCGGTCGCGTCGCCGACGGCTGGATCCCCGGCCACGCCGCGGACTGGCTGAGCCCCCGCTACCGCGAGTCCCGCCCGATCATCGACGAGGCAGCGGCGTCAGCGGGCCGCGACCCCAGCACCATCCGCACCATCTTCAACTTCCCTGGCCGGATAACCGAACGAGACCTCCCCGCGACCCGCGACGAGACCGGCCGCTGGATCGGCGGCTCCCCACCCCAATGGATCGACGAACTGACCACCGCCATCCTCACCCACCAAGCCGCCGGTTTCATCCTGTTCTCCCCCCAAGGCGGCCCACCCGACCCCACCACCCTCGCCCCATTGTCCCAGCACATCGCCCCCGCCCTCCCCGCAACCATAACGCAGGAACGCCCCAAGTCCAGCGCGCACCCCGGCTCGGCCTGGGCGACAATCACCACATCCCCCCAGTCCCCACCCAACTCCCACCCACCGTCCACACGGGTCATGTAGTCGATGTTGCCCAGGTCGACCTCTCCGGTCGCGTCAGTGAACCGCGCCCCAGACCGCCGCCGCCACTCAACCCGCTCCACCCCCGAAAAGATCAGCCACCCCAACGCATAGCAGTACTGCTCGCCCTCCTTTGGCGGATGGTAGGCCGGATGCTCAGGCGTCAGCACCGCCTCCACCCGGAACCGCACCACCCCCGCCTCCTCTCGGATCTCAAGCACATAGCTGTCCTCGAGATAGACGCCATCCACGATCGCGGCTCCTTCGCTCGATATCAGGCGGTTCGCATTGTGGCGGGCTCGCGCCAGAGGGTGATGGCGAGGGTGAGGGTGATGGCGGTGGTGCAGGTGATTGTTGTTGTGGTGAAGGTGAGGTGGAGGAGGTCGAGGAGGATGACGTGGGTGGCGATGGCGGCGGCGAGGACGGTCAGGTTGGTGGTGAGGAGGTGGAGGGTGGGGGAGGTGATCTTCTTGATGGGCGGGAGGAGCAGTTGCCACAGGATGATCGCGGCCAGTAGGGAGCCCAGGAATGGGTGGGGCATGGTGGCGGCGAGGAGGCCCAGGTAGAGACCAGCGCCGACGAGCCAGCCCACGACCAGCGTCACCAGGGCGGGCCAGCGGCGTTCGGAGACCACGGTGAACTGGAGGATCACGACGAACACGGTGACCGCCAGCAACGCTGTGTCCGTGGTGATGAGGGTTCCGGCGGCGGCCAGGGCGGCGCCGGTCGTGAGGGTCAGCACGGTAGGTGGTGCGAGCAGGGCGATGAGGGGGAGCACGCAGGCGGAGATGGGGCCGAGCGGGGAGTCGAAGGTCAGCAGCGCCAGAGCGGGGACGACCAGGACCAATGCTGACTTCACGGTCCCAGCCTGCCGGGTCAAAAAGGATTTTTCGCCCCCGAGATTGCTCGGTGCCGACCCGAAATTGCGGTCAGGTCAGCGGCGCCAGCGCGGCCGGCGGGCGCGGAGCGCGTGGCCAGCGGCGCCGCCAGGACCCACCACGGCCATCTGACCAGCGGGAACCGTCAGCGGCGCGGAAGCCGTCCGGACAATCAGCCATGCTCCACCGACTCCCAGCACCGCGCCCGTCGCCGCCATCAGCCTCGACGAGCAACGCCACCCCGAGCCCACCTCGCGTCAATCCCAACGCCCGCAACAAAGCGGACTCCCGGATCCGCTCCACCACGGACAACGCGATGCCCGCCAGTGCGACGACCACCGCCAACCCGATCAAAGCCCACAACACGGCCAATGAGTCCTGAATGGATGTTGATGCCTGGGCACGAAGGTCGGACACGTCACGAAGTTGCGCCAACGGCGAAGCCGCGACGATGTCTTCAACGGCAGCCGCGGACCCGCCCTCGACCAGGATCGTGTCGTATCCGGAGACGTCGGGCGGCAAAGCGCTCAGGTCCACAATGGCCAGTCCGATGTCGACAGTCGCGTCTGTTGCTGCTGGCCGTGAACGACAGCGGCGCGCCCATCCCGTTCGGCCCCGTCGACCTCGCCGCCCTGGTCCGTTCAGCCGCCGAGCGTCCTATGGTCGAATCCAACGTCCCTCCACATGCCTTCGTCCACGGCAACCCCGGCCAACTCGAACTTCATCGCCCGTTTCCCACGGCTGGAGGTGTGATAGAACCGGGGGTGCGGGGGACGGAACTGGGGAGTGGTGCATGTTTCTTGTGACGGGTGCGACCGGCAATGTGGGGTCGGAGCTGGTCAAAGCGTTGGTGGCGGCCGAGGTGCCGGTGCGGGTGCTGGTGCGGCGGCCGGATGTGGTGGTGCCGGACGGGGTTGAGGTGGTGGTCGGGGATCTGAACGCGGCGGAGAGTGTGGGCGACGCGTTGGTGGGCGTCCAGGGGATGTTCCTGATGCCCGGGTATGGCGGGATGGACGGGATGCTGGCGCAGGCACGGGAAGCGGGCGTGCAGCGCGTCGTGTTGCTGTCGGGTGGGTCGGCGGCGTTGGCGGACATGGGTAACGCAGTGTCGCGGTACATGACGTTGTCCGAGCGGGCGGTGCGGGACGCGGGGATGGGATGGACCTTCCTGCGGCCGCGGGCATTCATGTCCAACGCGTTGAGGTGGTCGCCGCAGTTGGAGGCGGGGGACACGGTGCGGGTGCCGTTCCCGGATGTGCGGGCCGCGTGCGTTGACCCGCAGGACATCGCGGCCGTCGCGATGCACGCGTTGACCGAGGACGGGCACGACGGCCGGATCTATGACCTGACGGGCCCGGAGTCGCTGTTGCCCGCCGAGCAGGTCGCCGTCCTGAGCCGCGTTCTCAAGCGGGACCTGAAGTTCGTCGGGATGACGAACGAGGAAGCCCGCGCCGACATGGAAGCGACCATGCCGGTCGAGTACGTCGACGCCTTCTTCAGCTTCTACGTCGACGGCACCCTCGACGAGTCCGAGGTCCGCCCGGACGTCGAGGAGGTCACCGGCCGCCCGCCGGGGACCTTCGACCAGTGGGCCACGCGCACGTTCACGCCGGCGTGATGTTCAGATTGCGGCTGAACAGGTTGGTGGGGTCGTAGGCCGTCTTGATGTCACGCAGGCGCTGGTAGTCGGTTGCGGTGTAGGCGGTCTCGACCGCGTCGGGGTCGTGCAGGAAATTCAGGAACGAGCCGCCGGTCGCGTACGGCCACAGCCGCTCGGGCTCGGGGCCGTCGACGGTGATGGAGAACGGGACGGTGCGGTGGCCGGCGGGGCTGGTGCCGCGGGCGATCGCGCCGCCCCAGAACCGGACCTCGACGGCGTTGCTCTCGCGGGCAACGTCCAGCACGACGGACGAGTCGGGCAGCGAGGCGAACAGGTCGAAGTTGCGCGGCGCGGTGCCGGGAACGCTGGCCTGCGCGTAGGGAACCGAAGCGAACGTGTCCTCGACCGGCGTGTCGATCCACAGTGGACGGAGAGCCTGCTCGGCGGAGGCTGCGTCGCCGGCATACATCGCCCGCAGCGCGACGGTAGAACCAACCAGAGCGACGGTGCAGGTCAACTCCGACGGCATGACCGGCGCGTAGTCCCGGTACCGCTCCAGCAACTCCGCCGCGTGCGAGATCGGGAACAGCGCCTGACCCGCGTACACCGAGGCCACGGGGTGCAGCCGGATCTCCATCGACGTGGTCACGCCGAAGTTGCCGCCACCTCCGCGCACCGCCCAGAACAGCTCCGGGTTGCGGTCCGGGGTCGCGGTGACCGGCGTCCCGTCGGCGGTGATCACACTGACCTTCAGCAGATTGTCCGCGCCGAGCCCGTACTTCCGGGACAGCGGCCCTAGCCCACCGCCCATCGTGAACCCGGCAACGCCGACGGTCGGCGAAGACCCCGTCACCGGCGCCAACCCGAACGGCGCGGCAGCCGCGAGCACGTCGGCCCACACCGCTCCGGCGCCGACCTTCGCGATCCGCCGGTCCGGGTCCACCAGCACACCCGCCATCCGCGACGTCTTCAGCAGCACCCCGCCGTCGGACGCGACGTGAGTCCCGTGCCCGGTCGCCTGCACGGCCAGCGCCAACCCGCGCGCCCGAGCCCACGTCACGGCGGCCGCCACGTCCGCGGGGCCGCCTGCCGACACGATGACCTCCGGCTGCGCATCGAACGCCGGGTTCAGCGAGGCTCGCTCCCGGTCGTACCCGGGGTCACCCGGCCGGTGCACCTCCCCGCGCAGCTCGGAGCCGGTCCACGAACGCTGGGTGGCGAGGTGCTGAGTCATCGGACTGCCTTCCGCTGGGAGCTGCTTCACCCCTGCGTCGGACGCCGCGGACGCACATCGACAAACTCGTTCAAGATTTTTTACGGCCGCCGTCAGGTCAGCTCGGTGAGCGCGCCCTCCTCGATCTGCGACCGGAGGCGGAACTTCTGGATCTTCCCGGACCCGGTGAGCGGCAGGTCAGCCGCCTGGAACCAGCGCGCGGGTGTCTTGTGCGGGGCCAGGTGGACGCGGCAGAAGTCGTGGAGGTCCTGTGCCGGGGGAGCCTGGTCGACCGGCACGACGACCGCCGCGACGATCTCGCCCCAGGTGGCGTCCGGCAGGCCGAGGACAGTGACGTCGCGGACGCCCGGATGGGTGAACAGGACCTGCTCGATCTCGGTGGCGTAGATGTTCTCGCCGCCCCGGATGATCATGTCCTTGAGCCGGCCGGTGACCTTGAGGTAGCCGCGCTCGTCGAGAACGCCCAGGTCACCGGTGTGCAGCCAGCCATTGGCGTCGATCGTCTCGGCGGTGCGCTCGGGCATGTCGAAGTAGCCGAGCATGGCCGAGTAGCCGCGTGCGCAGATCTCGCCGGTCTCGCCGAACGCCACCGTGTCCTGCGTGACCGGGTCGAGAATGGCCAGCTCAAGCTGCGGAAGCGTCCGTCCGGCGGTGTTCGCCTTGTCGTCCGGCGAGTCGTCGGGGAGGGTCTGCGTGACGACCGGCGACAGCTCGGTCTGCCCGTACACGGCGGTGAACTTCGCGCCGAACCGGTCCTCCACCCGGCGCACGAGCTCGGGCGGGATGGGGCTGCCGCCGGACAGGATCCGCGACACCGACGACAGGTCGAACGAGTCGAACGACGGGTGCGCGAGCATCGCGATCAACATGGTCGGCACGCCGCCCAGCACGTCCGCGCGATGCTCCTGCGCGGCGGTGAGCACGAGTGCCGGGTCGAACAACTGGCACAGACCAAGCGCGGCGCGCCGATGCGCACACCCCAGCACGCCCATCGCGCAACCGGCGGTGTGGAACAGCGGCATCGGCGAGACCTGAGTCCCGCCAACGGGAAGCCCAACTCGCTCGGCCATGAACTTGGCGTTGGTGATCAGCCCGCGGTGATGCAGCAGCGCGCCCTTGGGAAAGCCGGTCGTGCCGGACGTGTACTGGATCTGCGCCGGGTCCCCGGGCCGAACCTCCGGCAGTGAACCAGGAGACGAGCGGAAATCGGCCCAGTCCTCGAACGAGAAGACGCGAAGCCCAGGCAGACCCGCGATCGCCTCCTGCGCGATCGCGGTCATGTCGCTGCCCCGGAACGCGGCAGCGTGAAACAGCCCCGAAGAACGCGATTGTTCCAGCACGTAACGCAGTTCGGTGGCACGCAAGGCGGGATTGGCCGTCACGATGACCAGACCGGCCAGCGCGGCGCCGTACTGCAGGATGATCCACTCGGGAATGTTGGGCGCCCACACGGTGATCCGGTCGCCCGGTGTGAACTGGGTCAGCAGCCAGTGTGCGCACTGCTCGGACTCGTCGAGCAGCTGGTGGAACGTCCACTTGCGACTCGTGCTGTCCGCGCCGGACAGCGAGGGCGCGCCCGGCGGCACGATCTCGATGATCGCGGTGCGGTCCGGC
>CBIMJO010000012.1:0-21649 GCA_966244135.1 uncultured Actinocrispum sp.
GCCAGTTCATCGCCGGCGAGTCGCACGCGGCCCGGGCGATGGGCATGCGGGAGAACGCGCTGGGGCCCAACCACCCGGCGGTGGCCCGCGACCGGGTGCTGCTGGCCGCGATCCTCACCCGGCTGGGCAAGCTGGACATCGCCGAGAAGCTGTTCCGCCGCTCGATCGCGACCCTCGAGCGGATCCTGCCCGAGTACCACTACGACCTGGCCGTGGCCTGCCAGGAGTTCGGCATGCTGATGGCCGCGCGCGGCAACGTGGCCGCCGCCGGCCGGCTCACCCAGCGGTGCCTGGACATCAAGACGAAGCTGCTGGGCCGCAACCATCCCGAGGTCGCCCAGGCCCTGGAGACGCTGGCCAACTTCAACTGAAGGTGAGCACCGCCTCGGCGATCCCGCGCAGGTCCGCCACCCGCTGGGCTTCCGTCGCGAGCACCTTGCGGGCGCCCGGGTCGATCGGGGAGAACTCGGTGACCTTGACCTCCAGCTTCTTCCTGCCGGAGGCCTTGGTCCGCCAGATCCCGGCCACGTCGCCGTCCACCAGCACCGCGCCCGGCTGCCCGATCACCGGCCACATCTCCTTGTGCCGGGCCTTGTCCGGGACCAGCAGCAGCTTGTTCCGCTCCTGCAGGAACGGGTCCGAGGTGGACAGCAGCAGGGCCCGGGGCGGTTCCGGCGGATCCAGCAGCAGGTCCATTTCGGACTCGGGCAGCCACGACGTGCGGCCGTCGACGTCCACTTCGGTCAGGCCGTCCTGGGGCCAGACCTGCTTGATCTCGGTCTGGGTGGTGGTCAGCCAGGCGGCGACGTCACCGATGCTCGCCGGTCCGACGAACCGGAGGAACTCGGTGATCAGCGCGTCCGTTCCCTCCTGTTCGGCCGGAATGCCCGGCCAGTTCCTGATCGGCACCAGCACCGGCGGCGACGAGTCGAGGTCCAGGCGCAGGCCCGCGGGCAGGGCGGCGAGGCGGAACAGCGATTCGAAGACGTGCTCGGCGTCGCAGCCCCGGCAGTAGCTGACCAGCGGCTTCGGCACGGCCTTGGAGACGGCCGTGCTGGCCGCGCCCTTCACGGTGGGCTTCTTGATCACCTTCCGGAACGCCTCGGCGGTCGCCCGCAGCGCCTCGGTGGCCGTGATCCCGGACTTCTGCATGACCGAGCGCTGCCAGGCGACCTTCCCCAGCGCGTCGCGTTCGCTGTGCGGCCACAGCGCGGCGGCCATCCTGGGCAGGTCGTCCGGGTGGTGCAGGAACGGCGACGCCCGCAGCGTCCACGCCCGGACCAGCGTGTGGTCGTCCACGTCGGCCTCGGTGCGCGCGGCGAACGACTGGCGCGCGGACCCGACGGGCGTGTCCTGCACGCCGATCGCGAGCACGTCCAGCTTGTCGACCGGGGTCCGGCCCCGGTGCAGGCCCTGGCGGGCGATCCGGTAGGCCAGCACCTGCTCACGGTCCACGGTTGCGGTCACGGCGATCATCCTGGCACCGGTACCTGTCAGACGGTGTCAGGTTCTTCCGGGTGAACCGGGTCGCCGCGGTGGTGCGCCGGCCGGTACGTTGCGGAGACCGGCAGCTGCCGCTGGGGCACTACTACCTAATACGGGTGGTCCCGCGCGCGAATGTGGGCATCGGTTACCCATGTTCCCGCGCAAGCCCGCTGCCAGCCTGTTTGTCGTGAGCCAAGCCATTTCGCACCGCGACAACGGGATCAACTCCGGACCATGGTGGACCGGCGCGCTGACCGCCGCCGAACGCCGCTGGACCGTCCAGGGCCGCCCGCGCTGGGCGGAGCTCGTCGACCAGGCCGTCGCCACCGGGCCGGTCAGCGCCGAGGGCGCGGTGCCGGCCGAGTGGCCGGACGCGTTCGCGTGGGTCTTCCGGCCGCTGCTGCGCATCGCGCGGGCCCGGGTGGCCAACGCGGTGCTCGATGGCAAGGTCGACGCCGAGGCCGTGCTCGCCGGGTTCGACCGGCAGCTGGGCCGCCGGCTGGCCGGGCTCGCCGCCCGCACCCTCGTGCTGGAGCTGAACGTCGAGCGGGTCTCGGGGCGCCTGGCCGGGCACACCGCCGAGGAGCGGTTCGCCGACTTCATCCGGTCGCAGGCCGGTTCCGACCGGCTCACGCAGCTGTTCGCCGAGTACCCGGTGCTCGCGCGCCTGCTGGGCCAGGCCTGTGCGTTCGGCGCGGACGCCACCGTGGAGCTGCTCGAGCGGTTCAGCGCTGACCGAGAGCTGATCGTGGCGCGGCTGCTGGGTGGCATGGACCCCGGCGACCTGGTCGAGATCCACACCGGCACCGGCGACACCCACCAGCGTGGCCGTTCGGTCGCGATCCTGCGGTTCGCCGACGGCCGCCGTGTTGTCTACAAGCCACGGTCGCTCGACCTGCACCGTCACTTCGGTGGCCTGGTGAGCTGGCTGAACTCCAAGGTTCTGGGCCTCGGCCTGCGCAGCGTCGACTCGATCACGCGCACCGGCTACGGCTGGCTCGAGTTCGTCGAGCACCGTCCGTGCAGCCAGGTTGCCGAGGTCGACCGTTTCTACCGTCGTCAGGGCGCACTGCTGGCACTGCTGTATGCCATCGACGCTGCTGACATTCACTACGAGAACCTGATCGCCTGTGGTGACCAGCCGGTGCTCGTCGACGTGGAGACCCTGTTCCACCCGATGCTGGAGCAGCCGACCGCCACCGGGCCCGACCCCGCTGCCCGTGTGCTGGCGTCGTCCGTGCACCGCATGGCGTTGCTGCCGCAGATGCTGCTGGGTGAGCACGGTGCCGTCGACATCTCCGCGCTCGGTGGTGACCGTGGCGAGTACCCGGACGACGGGGTCGCGTGGGACGGCGTAGGCACCGACGTGATGCGTCTGGTGCGTCGTCGTACCGAGTTCCGTGGTGCTGTTAACCGTCCCCGTCTGGGTGCTTTGGACGTCGAGCCCGCTGAGTACCGGGCCGCCATGCTGGGCGGGTTCCGTGAGGGCTACGACGCCATCGTGCGGCACCGGTCCGAGCTGATCGGCCTGCTCACCGCGTGCACCAACGACGAGATCCGGATCGTGGTCCGGCCCAGCCAGACGTACGCGACGCTGCTCGACGAGTCGACGCACCCCGACGTGCTGCGCGACGCCGTTCAACGGGAGCGCGTGTTCGACGCGTTGACCCTGGACTCCGCGTGCGACCTGGCCCGGCAGCGGCTGATCCCCAGCGAGCTGGCCGACCTGTGGGCCGGCGACCTGCCGATGTTCACCAGCAGGCCCGGTTCCCGCGACCTGACCTCCGCGGACGGCGAATGCCTGCCTGACCTGCTGGAAGGCCCCGGTCTGGCGACCGTCGTGCTGAAGATCGCCGCCATGGACGAGGTCGACCGCTACGACCAGGAGTGGTTGATCTCCGCGGCGCTGGCCACCCGCGCCAGGCCGCTGGAGCACCGCACCGGTGAGACCCGCCCGCGTGCTGGCACAGCTGCTGTGCCCGACCCACAGCGTCTGCTGTCAGCCGCGTGCGGCATCGCCGACGAGATCGGCGCCCGCGCCATGCACGGCGATGGCCGCGCGAACTGGCTGGGGCTGGAGCCGATCATCGACAAGCACTGGGCCGTGCTGCCCATGGGCGCCGGTCTGGCCCACGGGTACTGCGGTGTCGCGTTGTACCTCGCGCAGCTTGCCGAGCTGACCGGCGTGCAACGGTATGCCGAGCTGGCCCGCGACGCCGTACGGCCCGTGCCGCGGCTGATCGACCAGCTGATCACCGAGCCCGAGCTGGGCGTGACCATCGGTTGCGGTGGCACGCACGGCCTCGGCGGGATCAGCTACGCCATCGCCCGCCTCGGCAACCTGCTGGACGACCCGGAGATCCGCAGCTGGCTGCCCGCCGTCGTCGACCTGACCCGCGCGGCCACCGACGACGAGCTCGCATGCTTCGCCGCCGGCAGCGCCGGTGGCCTGGCCGCGATGCTGGCGGTGCATACCGAAACCGGTTTGCCCGCGGCCGGTCGCCTGGCCTGGGACTTCGCCGACCGCCTGGTCGAGCAGGCGCACACCGTCCCGTGCACCTGCCTGGACAGCCCCAGCTCCGGCTTCGCCCACGGGCACACCGGCATCGGCTGGGCCCTGATGCGGTTCGCGAACACCGGCGCCGGCGAGCCCTACGCCGAGGTCGGCCAGGCCATCCTCGACGCGGAAGTGCCCGACAGCGCCGATCTCAGCTGGTGCAGCGGCCTTTCCGGGTTCGCCATGGCCCGCCGCGACACCCCTGCGGACTGGGTCTCCACCCTCGCCGACCACAGCCCCATCCGCGACATGAGCCTGTGCCATGGCGAGCTCGGCGTCACCGAAGCCCTGATGAACCTCGCCCAGCGCGGCGGCCACCCCCACGCCGCCATGGCCGCCACCCGCCACGCCGGCCTCCTGCTCGGCGCCATCGACCGCGGCGGCGTCCGCTGCGGCACTCCCCACGGCGTCGTCTCCGCCGGCCTGCTCAACGGCCTCGCCGGCATCGGCTACGGCCTGCTCCGCCTCGGCTTCCCCCACCGGGTCCCCTCCGTCCTGCTCCTCGAACCCGCTCCCTGAGCAGCAGGGGACCCCGCCCGGCCCACCCCACCCCCGGGCGAAACCACCCCCCAGAAAACCCGCTCACCAGGAAGAAGACCGCGATGACCTCCCCCACCACGCCCGTCTTCGGAACACACGACCACCCTGCCGGGCAGATTGCCGTGCCGGCTCGCCGCAGGCTCGTCCGCAGCCTCGCCCTGGCCGGATACCGCTCCGATGATCTCCAGGCGCGCAACACGATCGTGGGCCTGATCGGGATGGCCGGAATGGCCGTGAACTCTGTCACTGACAGCCTCGTCGCATGACCGCGTTGCGGATCAAGTGCCGTCCGGGCCTTCAACAGAACGGGACCTTCTAGGTAGTGTCCGCCCATGTGGTCTCGCTCCCCACTCGTGATCGGCCGCGACCGTGAGGTGGCCGAGCTGACGAGGGCGATCGACGCCGCTCGCGCCACGCGCGGGGGCGCGGTCTTCCTCGTGGGAGAGGCGGGAATAGGCAAGTCCAGACTCGCGACCGAGGCCGCGGCCATTGCTTTCGCATCAGGCGTGCGCGTCCTGCGCGGCCGGGGAAGCACGATTGGCCCGATTGTTCCGTTCCGCCCGCTCACCGAGGCGATGCTCGCGTTGTTCCGCAGCGGCACTCCTCCTGACGATCCGGCGCTCGCGCCCTACCGGCCGATCCTCGGACGACTGATCCCGGACCTTCAGCAGGAGGCGACCGCCGCGGGCGGCGAGTCGCTCATCGTTCTCGGCGAAGCCGTGCTCAGGCTGGTCACGGTCGCCGGACGGGCCGATGGCTGCCTGCTGGTACTCGAAGACCTGCAGCATGCCGACGCCGAGACGCTGGCCATCGTCGAGTACCTGACCGACAACCTCGCGGACTCACCGGTCCTGCTGCTGGTGACGATCCGGGACGAGCCGTGCTCCGCGCTCGAAATGGCCATGTCGGCGGCACAGCGGCGAACGGCCTCGGTGATCCGGCTGGGCCGGCTCAGCCCGGCTGACGTCACTCGCCTCGCCGCGTCCTGTTTGGAGTCGGAGCTGCACGAGGTGCCCGCCGAGGTGGGTGCCCGGCTGGCCGAGTACAGCGCCGGGATTCCGTTCGTCGTCGAGGAGTTGCTTCACCAGCTGGTCACCGATGGCGTCCTGGCACGCGGGCCACATGGCTGGCGTGTCGTCGGCCAGTTGCGTTCCGAGGTGCCGGAGACCGTCCTCCGTGGTGTGACGGATCGTGCCGAGCACCTTGGACCACAGGGCAACATGCTGATGTCTGTCGCCGCGGTGGTCGGCGACCGGTTCCCGCTGTCCGTCGTCCGTCAGGTCACCGGGTTCGACGAGCGCAGCCTGCTCATGCATCTTCGGGCGGGCGTGTCCGCCCAGCTCGTCGCACCCGATGACGAGTCGCCCGACTGGTATGCCTTCCGGCACCCGTTGACCGCGGAGGCGCTGCGTGCGGCATTGACGCCGACCGACCGCGTCGAGTTCTCGCGGCGTGCGGCGGAGGCCATCCAGGACCTGCACCCCGGCCTGCCAGGCGAGTGGTGCCAGATCGTGGCCACGCTGCATGCCGACGCGGGTGACACGCTCAGCGCGGTGCGGTTGTTCGCCCAGGCCGGGAAGCGCGCACTCGACGATGGGGCCGCCGACTCCGCGATCAAGTTGCTCAACCGTGCGAAGGACCTGGTGTTCGACGCCGATTCCAGCGCGGAGGTCAAGGCCGAGATCCTGGAGGCCCTGCTCTATGCCCTCGCCGAGGCGGGTCAGCTCGACCGGGCCCGCGAGCTGGTGGCCGAGCTCGACGCGCTGGGCGAGGATGCGCTCGGTCCGGTGCCCCGCGCGGCTCTGCATACGAGGCTCGCCCATGTCGCCTACCTGACCGGGCAATGGACCGACGGCATGGCGCAGGTCGACGCCGCGAGATCGGTGCTAGGCGCGCGCGCCGACGAGCGGCATGTCGCTCCCATCGACGCGGTCGCGGCCAACCTGACCTGGCACGCCGGTGGCAAGGACCGTGACCTGAAGGCGGAAACGCTCGCGAGACGGGCCCTGGCCGCGGCCGAACGAGTGGGGCTGCCCGCCGTGGCGTGTGATGCGTGGCAGACCATCGGGGTGGCGGTTCGCGAGCGCGACCTCGACGAGTCGAACGCCTGCTTCGAACGCGCCCGCCAGCTGGCCGAGGAACACCGGCTGCCGATCTGGCGCGTCTATACGCTGATCCGTCTGGCGGGCAACGAATGGCTGGCCGAAGGCGACTCGAGCCTGCTTGAGCAGGCGGCATCCGAGGCCCAGCGGATAGGGGCGGTGACCGTCGGGTACAGCGTGGACGTCGTGCTTGCCCAGCACGCGGTGCTCCGTGGCGAGTTCGCCATCGCGGCGAAGATCGTCCAGCAGTGCAAGCGAGACGTGATCCGGCTCAAGCTCGGGCCGCACATCAGGTACATCCTGATGGTCGAGGCCACACTGGCCGCCCACCAGGGCAAGCGGGCCGAGATGGAGCGCGCGCTGGCGGAGTTCGCGGAGTGGGGCGGCGAGACATCACACGAGCTGCCGCTGGCCATCGGCCTGGCCAGGACCTTCTGCGCGTTACTGGAAGAGGACGGCGGGCTGGCCCGGCACGAGCTGATGAGAGTCCTGGAATGCACGGGTGACGAGCCGTCGACGTTCCATCTCGCCGGGCGGCACGGACTGCACGTGCTGCTCTCCGTCCTGGACGGAGAGGCCGGATGGCCCGAGTACGAACGGATCGCGGAGACCACTCCGAGCAGAATGCGCTGGAACCGGCACTTCCTCGCATTGTCGCGGGCAGTGCTGCTCGGCCGCGACGGCCGCGCCGCGGAAGCGAGCGCGGCGGTGGACGTCGCCCAGGAAGACGCGGCGCCTTACTCGATGGCCCGCCACCTCGGTATCAGGCTGGTCGCCGAGGCCGCGATCGAAGGTGGGTGGGGCGAGCCGGTGCCTTGGCTGCGCCGGGCCGAGGAGCATTTCCACAATATGTCCCTGCCATTGGTGGCGGGTGCGTGCCGCTCGCTTCTCCGCAACGCAGGTGCGTCCGTTCGCCAACGACGCATTGGCACCGAACTCGTGCCCGATGAGCTGCGGGCCATCGGGGTGACGGTGCGCGAGCACGAAGTGCTGCAGCTGATGGTTGAGCGGTTGACGAACAAGGCCATCGCGAACCGGCTGCACATCTCGCCGAGGACGGTCGAGAAGCACGTGGCGAGCCTGATCCTCAAGGCCGAGGTGGCCGATCGGATCGAACTGAGTGAATTCGCCGCGTCTGCCTACGCTGACAGTCAGTAGGCTCTGGGTGTGGAGTTCAGGGTTCTTGGGGCGCTTGAGGTTGTGGGTGGGGGTGGGCGGCGGGTTTTGGTGACGGCCAAGCGGCCGCGGGCGTTGCTGGCTGTGTTGTTGGTGAGGGTGGGGCGGGTTGTCTCGGTTGACGAGCTGGTTGAGGCGGTGTGGGGTTCGGCGGTTCCGGAGTATCCGCGGGCGGCGTTGCACACGTGTGTGACCCGGTTGCGGACGGCTTTGGGTGGTGAGGTCGAGGTCGAGGCCGCGGTGGACGGGTATCGGATCGTTGTCGATGAGTCCGATGTGGACATGGCCCGGTTTCTGGCCGGCACGGCAAAAGACGATGCGGATGGGCTGAGGGCGGCGCTGGGGCTGTGGCGCGGCGAACCGTTCGCGGACGTGGAGTCGGACTATCTGCACCGTGAGGTCGTCCCCTCGCTGGTGGAACGGCGACTGGCCACAATGGAGCGGTTGTTCGAGCTGGACCACGCCGAGGGCCGGTACGACATTCCCGGACTTCACGAGCTGACCGCGAAATACCCTGTGCGGGAACGGTTCTGGGCACAGCTCATGCTCGCGCTGCACCACTCCGGGAGGCAGGCCGAGGCGCTCGCGGCCTATTCGGATGTCCGCCGGAAGCTCGTCGACGAACTCGGTGTGGAACCGGGCGCGCACCTGCGGCGAGCCCACCAGACGGTGCTCGCCGGCACGGCAGAGGAACCGGACGGCTGGGTGATCCATCGTCAGCTGCCCCTGGATGTCAACGACTTCACTGGCCGCGAGGACGAACTCGGCTGGCTGCGGAACACCATCCACGAACAGGCAGTCGTCACGATCAGCGGCCCGCCGGGCATAGGGAAGTCCGCGCTGGCCATTCACGCCGCACACCGCCTCGCTCCCGATTTCCCGGACGGGCAATGGTTCCTGCGGCTCGCCGGCGCGAGCGCGGTTCCCCGGCAAACCGGGGATCTGCTCGCCGAGTTGCTGGGCAGCGCGGGTGTGTCACCGCGAGCGATCCCGAACGGCATCGAGCAGCGCGCGGCCCTGCTGCGATCCCGTCTTGCGGACCGGAAAGTGCTGCTGGTGTTCGATGACGCGGGCACTGTCGGCCAAGTCGTCCCGTTGCTGCCCGGTCACCGTGGCAGCGCGGTGATCATCACGAGCCGATCGGATCTCGGCGGGCTGACGGTCCTCTACGGCGGACGCCGTCTGCAGCTCGAACCCCTTGCGCCGCAACAGGCGTACCGTCTGCTGGCCCGCATCGTCGGCCCGGACCGCTGCGCCGAGGCCGAACAAGCCACCGCCGACCTTGCCGACCTTTGTGGACGGTTGCCGCTGGCGCTGCGGATCGCGGCGGCGAACCTCGCCGGCCGGCCCCGTCTGAAAATAGGGAAGTACGCCGCGGATCTGCGTACAGGTGACCGCGTCCGGATGCTGTCCACCACGGGAATCGCAGTGCGGACAGCCTTCGACGCGTCCTATCAGGGCCTCGACGAACCCCAACGGCACGCGTTCTGCCTCCTGGGCCTGGTTCCTGGACCGGACATCAGCCTGGCCGGCGCTGCCGCGTTGTTCGGCTGCGACGCAGACGACGCCGCCGACGAGCTGGACAAGCTGATAGCGGCGAACCTGGTGGAATACCAGGCCAGCGACCGCTACCGGTTCCACGACCTGATCCGGCTGTACGCGACGGATCGCGCCCGGGAGGATGAAAGCGAAGCGACACGGGCGGAAGCCGTCCACCGGCTGTTCGAGTGGTATCTGCGCAGCGCCCACGCCGCCTGCGTGAAAGGCCTTGGCAATCTTTACGTATCGCCGCTGCCACTCGCGGAGACCGTTGTCACGCCGATGGAGTTCAAGACGACCGCCGATGCCCTGGGCTGGCTGGAGGCCGAGCACCTCGGCCACATGGCCGCCATCGAGCACGCCGCGAAGCACGGCCCGGCAAGGTATTCGTGGCTGCTGACCGACGCTTTCCGGCCGTTCGTGCACACGACCTACCGGATCGCCGACTACGAACGGGCCGCGGACCTGGGCCTCGACTGCGCGCGGCAGGCCGGGGACCGCCGGGCCGAGGCGGCCATGCTGCTGGCCCGGGGCGCGATGGAGTCGATCTCCGGTCGCACGAGCGATGCGATCGACCGGCTGGGACGCAGCCGTGACCTGGCGATGGACCTCGGCGATACCAACATCGCGGCGGCGGCGATCCTCAGCATCTCCGCCCTGTACGGCCAGATCGGCCAGCCACTCGACGTGATGCGGATGGCCGGGCAGGTGTTCGCGCTGATCCGCGAAGGCTTGGCCGAGGCGGGCCAACGCGAGGCCAACACCGCCTTCCACTACGCCAAAGCACTGCACGATGCCGGCCGGCTGCGCGAGTCGGCCGCGCTGTTCCAGCGGTTGCTCAGCGGTGAGATCGGCCCGATCTCACCGCTGGTGCGCTCCTACGCCCACGCCCTGCTTTGCCTGACGTACCACGACCTTGGCGACCACGAGCGGACGGCCGAGATGATGGAGCTCGCCACCGGCATCTCGGGTGTCGTGCGGATCGGCCTCGGCGACATCCTGGTCCACCTGGTCTCCGTCCAGCGTGAGTCCGGTGACCTGGACAAGGCGCTGATCTTCCTGGACGATCTCGCGGCCGGGGTGGGCGAGAACGCCTCGATGGTGTTCACCGCGCTGGCCGACATCGAGGCGGCCGCGATCTACCACGAGATGGGCCGCAGCGAGATGGCTGTCCGCCGGTACGCGGACGGCCGGCTCACGGCGGAGCAGGCCGGCACGAAGTGGGGGCAGATCCGGGCGATGGCCGGGATGGCGCTCGCCGCGGACAAGCCCGGCCTGGCCATGGACGCCGTGCTGATGGCCCGCGAACAAGGTCTGCGGCTGCTGGAGGCGAAAGCGCTCAACACGCTCGCGCAGGCCGAGTTCGCCCACGGCAACCTGCTGGAGGCCCGGTTGCACGCGACCGAGGCGCTCGCCCTGCACCGCGAGTTCGGGTGCCGTGCCGGACAAGGACACGCGTTGACCGTGCTCGGGCAGGTCGCGGCCACGGAAGGCGAACCGGGCGCGGCCGATCTGTGGCGGCAGGCGCTGGCGATCTACGAGGAGATCGGGTCCCCCTCGGCAGCCGCCGTCGTGACGCTGCTGGCCAGGGCGCTGGCCGACTGAAAGCGGAATGAAAGCGCCCGTCAGTAGCTTTGCGGGGCTGGTCGCGTTCGCTCGGTCCCGGTGTCGCGTTGTTTCCACCGGGGGTCGGCACTGGTAGCCGGGTGAACGCTCATCTCGGTCACGCCGGGGCTCTTTCCCCAAGGCCCGCCCCGGCGTGACCGGGGCCCTCAACGCATCAGCGCATCAGCCAGGCGCGGCAGGCGAGCTGGAGCGCCAGCCGCTGTTCGGGGTCGTTGAGGTCCACGCCGAGCTGGCGGGTGATCTTGTTCAGGCGGTAGTGGACGGTCTGGCGGTGGACGCTCAGGACTTCCGCGGCGCGGGCGGGGGAGTTCTGGTGGTCGAGGTAGGCCTGGAGGGTCCGGATCGCCTCCTCGGCGGCGGCTGGGCCGAGGTCGACCAGCGGTTCGAGGAGATCGTCGACGGACGCTCGGGTGTTGTCGGAGGCGTACCATTCGACGAGCATTCTGTTGAGGCCCAAGGCGTCGATGGCCACGACGTCGCGTTGGGGGCGGGCTTGGCGGGTGACGGCCAGGGCGGCCTTGGCGTCGGTGGCGGAGGTGCGCAGGCCCTCGGCCTGGCGGTGGACCGCGCCGATGCCGCAGCGGACCACGATGCCGGGGAAGCGTTTGCGCGCGGCGGCGAGGGCGGTGGTGGCGGCGATCTGGGCGGTACGAGCGGAAGCGGGGCCGGGGTCGGCGTCGACGCTGTGGACGAGCAAGGGCTCGCCACCGATCCGCGTGCTGTGCCACAGGGAGTCCACTTCGGACCGGACGGCGTGCAGCATGGACACCGAGATCGCGTCGACCTGGTCCGCGGACACCGCGGTCCCCGCGTCCAAAGAGGACGAAAGCTCGAACCGCAGCACCTGGTGCCACCCATCCACCGGCAACCCCACGGTCCGCGCATGGGAGACCAGCTGGACCCGCTCGGAGTCGGGCGCCAGCAACAACTCGCCCAGCAGCCGCCCCCGGTCGGCCAGCGGCGCCAGCTCGGTCCGGCGCTCGTCGGCGATCACCCGCGCATAGGCGTCCGCGGTCAGCGTCGTCACAACCCGAGCCGCCACAACCCAAGAACCCCGCACGTCCGCAGGAACCGAGGCCGTCACAAAGGTGTCCACCGCCCCGTCGACGATCACCGGCGCCGCCGGCTCGCCATGCGAGGGCTGACGAGCCGAAACACCTGTCCCCATAGCGTCCGCGGCCGCGGACAGGATGGCTGAACGACGATCCTCGCCCCGCATCTCGGCGGCCGTGATCAACCGCCGGGCGGCGTCGATCCGGGCCAGCGCGGCGGTGGCGTCCCCGGCCAGCGCCTCGGCGACGGCCACGATCAACCGGGTCGAGTCCAGCGCGGCGGGCGCGAGCAGCAGCGAAATCCCGTTGCGGTCGGCGATCCGCACCGCGGTCGACTCCACCGAGTCGATGCCGTGCAGCACGATCGCGCCGACCCCCGAGGCCGTCGCGTCCCGCATGGCGATGTCGAACAGATGCCCCCTGGCCTGCGCGGATGTCGACGGCAGCACCACCACGAAGCTGTCGGAGGGCACCGAACGCAGGTCGGTCAGCTTGTCGATTACGTGCACCGAGCTCACCGTCCGGTCCGGCGCGGTGGTCAGCACGGTCAACGCACCCAGGTCCGGCCCGGCGAGCAGGTCACGCATCGGGACTTGGCTCACGGCCGGCCTCCTGGCGGGAAACTGTGCGGCGGGGATAGCGGGGGCATGGATTCTATGCGCAGAGGACAAATACTCAGAGTGGCTGTTTTACTACCATTCACTCGTGCGACTGACCGGGGGTTGCCTAGCCGAGTTCGCCAGCGGCTGCGACGTGCTCGCGGCCGGCGGCGGCGGGGAAGCGGCCGAGAAGGTGCCGATGGCCCAGGTCGCGCTGGCCGCACAAGGCCCGGTGGAGATCGTCGATCTCGCCGACCTGCCGCCGGAGGGCCTGGTCATGCCGTGCGCTTACCTGGGCTCACCGGCGGTATGGAATGAGCGGATCGGCACCGGCCGGGAGAGCATCGCCATCCGCCATCAGGTGGAATCCCACTTCAACCGCGAGGTCGTGGCGATGATGTGCACGGAGGTGGGCGGCTGCAACGGCCCCGCCTCGGTCGCGCTCGCCGCCTACGCCGGCCTGCCGCTGGCCGACGCGGACGGCATGGGCCGCGCTTTTCCCGGCATCGAACAGGTCGCGATGCAGGTCGCGGGCGTGCCACCCGGGCCTTCGGTGCTCGCCGACGATCATGACCACGTCGTGCTCGTCCAGGCCGACACCGGCGACTGGCTGGAACGCCTGGCCCGCAGCGCGGTGAAGGCCTTCGGCGACACCGGGGTCAGCACCGAGTACGTGATGACCGTCGAACAGGCTCGGCAGAGCGTGGTCATCGGCTCGATCAGCCGTGCGCTGCAGATCGGCCAGGTGCTCAAGGACTGCGCCTGCGCGTCCACGAAAACCGCCGTGGTCCGGCTCGCCGAGGAGTTCGGCGGGATCTGCCTGATGGAGGGCAAGGTCAGCTCGGTCACCGCCATGCAGGGCAAACGCAGCTTCGTGGCCAACCTGCGCAGCAGCATCCTGCTCGACGGGACCAACGGCGACAGCGGCCGCTGCCTGCGGGTCGAGGCCGGGCACGAGTTCCTCGCGGTGCTGGAGGACGGCGAGGTCCGGGCCACCACGCCGGACATCATCACCCTGTTCGACGTCTACAGCGGCAGCACGGTCTCCACGGATACGTTGCGCTACGGGCAACGCGTGGTCGTGCTCGCGCTGCCCTGCCCGGAGCTGTGGCTGCAGCCCGCCGGGCTCGAGCTCGTCGGTCCGCGGGCGTTCGGCCTCGACCTCGACTATCACCCATTGGTGGCACGATGACCTACCGGATGGGGGTAGCGCTCGGGTCGTACCGTGCTTCCAGCGCGATCCTCGACGCCGGCGGACGTGTGCTCGCGTCCATGGATCGCGAGTTCCTCGCGGTCGAGGAGCTCGGCGAGGTCATGCGCGCCACGCTGGTGGCGTCCGGCGTCGACCCCGGCGAGATCGGGCACATCATGTTCGCCCTCACCGACTCCCGGGCGCTGGACGAACTTCCCGCGGAGGCGGGGTACTGGCGGGGCTGGCCCGGCCGCCTCGCGCGGGTGGCCGCGGTCCGGCTCGGCGCGGCGACGACCTCCGTGCCGCCGCTCGCCCTGTGGCCGGTGGAGATGCGCAAACGGGTGGCGGTCGCGTCCACCTGCCTGTCAGGCGGCGCGATGCTGGACGGCAGCGACTACGAACCCCTGGACATCGAAGGACTGCTGGCTTTCGCACGCAAGATCGTGGGGACCGTCGGCGCGGTCGCGATCACCGGGGTCTTCTCGTCGGTCACGCCACGGCACGAACTGGCGGCCGCGGACGTGCTCAGGGAGGAACTCGGCTCTGCAACGGCGATCCTGCTGTCCCACGAGTTCGGCGGGCTCGGCCTGGTGGAACGGGAGAACGCGACCGTCCTGCAGGCGGCGTTGACGGTCCCGGCCGCCGAAGAGGCCGGCATGCTGCTGGCCGCCGTGACCCACTTGGGAATGCCGAACGCCGAGGTGTTCCTCGCCCGCGGCGACGGCACGATCGCGACTCTCGACAACGCTGTCACCCATCCGCTGTCGATCCTGGGCGGGATGGACGCAACCGCCGCGATCGGCGCCGCTTCCCTTGTGGGAGTTCAGGATGCGCTCGTGGTTCTGACCACTCCGGACGGATCGGGCCGGGCGGTCTGCTCGCTCACCGGCGGACGGCCGCGAATGACCGTGGGGCACACCAAGGTCGCCGGTGTGCCGACCGGGTTGAGCGTGCCCGCACTGGTTCCCGTGCACGAGTCCCTTGAGGACGCTCTCGACCGCGCCAAGGACGCGCCCGGCGACCTGCCGTTGATCGTGTCCGGGCCGGGCGCCAGGTCCTTCGCGAAGTCGTTGCCGCGCAAGCCGAACGGCGTGCTCGACGTGTTGTGCCCGCCAGACACGGAGGCGGCTGCCGCTGTGGGCGCGGCAGCCGCGCCGGTGTCCGGTGAGGCCCGCCGGATCGTGCCGCTGAACAGCCCGCACCTGGACGAGATCCGCGCCGCCGTGCGGGAGTCCGCCCGGGCCTCGGCGATGCGCGCGGGCGCGGACCCGGCCAGTGTCAAGGTGATCTTCTCGGAGGAGAAACCGCTGGCGTACCTGTCCGAGCCGACCGTGGTGCTGCGGGTCCGGGCGGCCGGGCCGCCCCGGGTCGGCTGGCTGTCCGGGCGGACCAGGTTCGCCGCCTCCCTGCGAGAGGAGCGGCAGTGATCACCCCGGCCGAGGACTACGCCCTGCAGCGAGTCCCCCAAGAGGCCCGGTACGGCTGGTGGAGTGTCGCCCTGCAACAGTTCGGGCAGCTGTCCGACCTGATCACGTTCACCACCGGTGTGCTGCTGGGCACCGGACTTTCGTTCTGGGGCGCGTTCTGGGCGCTCACCTTCGGCTCGGTGGTGCTCGAACTGGTGGCGGTGTTCGTCGGCATCGCCGGTGTCCGGGAAGGACTGTCCTCTTCGGTCCTGGCTCGCTGGACCGGGTTCGGCCGGTACGGCTCGGCGTTGATGGGCCTGATCATCTCGGTGAGCCTGATCGGCTGGTTCGGCATCCAGAACGGGTTCTTCGCCGAGGGCATGCACACCCTGGCGCCGTGGGCGCCGGCCTGGATGTGGTCCGTGGTCACGGGTCTGGTCGTCACGCTGCTGGTGATCTACGGGTTCCGGTCCATGCGCTGGATCGCCTTCGCCGCCGTGCCCGCGTTCCAGGTGGTGATCGCGTACTCGGTGATCACGCAACTGACCAAAGTGGACTTCGGCGCGCTGTTCTCGTCCGGGCCGCTGGGTGAGCCGATGACCATTGCCGCCGGGGCGACGCTGGTCGCCGGTTCGTACATGGCGGGCGCGGTGATCGTGCCGGACATGACCCGGTTCAACCGCTCGCCCAGGGACGTCGTCAAGCAGAGCGTCGTGTCGATCACGTTGGGGCAGTACGTGATGGGCCTGATCGGGGTGCTGCTCGCGTACGCCATCAAGGGTGACGACCCGGTCTCCATCCTGGCCACGACCGCGGGCGTCGTGGGTGTGGTCACGTTGGTCGCGGCGGTCATGAAGATCAACGACTGGAATCTGTACAGCTCCTCGCTGGGCATCGTGAACTCGATCGCCACGCTGACCGGCATCCGGGTCGGCCGGGTGCCCGCCACGCTGGTCATCGGCGTGCTCGGCACCGCGCTGTCCGCGGCCGGGATTCTGGACAGGTTCGCCGACTTCCTGCTCGTACTGGGCGTTTCCCTACCCCCGGTCGCGGGCATCATCGTCGCGGAGTATTACTTGGTGCGTCGCTGGCGCGGTCAGCTCGACTCCTCCCGGGAGCGAGGCGGGCTACCCCGGACCGAGCCCGAGCTGGTGCCGGCGACCCTGGCGATCTGGGCCGTGGCCGCCGTCTTCGGGTGGTGGAGCGAGAAGGCCGCGCTGGGCATCGGCTCGCTCAACTCGTTGGTGCTGGCAGGACTGCTCTACTTACTCTGCGGGAAGCTCGGGTTGGTCAGGCAGACGCGCGAAGTCCCGGTGGCGGCGGGAGAGGAGGACCCGGAGTGCGAATCGGCATCGACGTAGGCGGCACGAACACCGACGCGGTCCTGCTGTCCGCCGCGAACCGTCTGCTCGCCTCGGTCAAGACGCCGACCACACCGGGCGTCACCGACGGTGTGGCCTGGGCCGTCAACGATCTGCTCGCCGCCGCGGCCGCCGCGGGCGCGATCGAGCGGATCGGCGATCTGCAGGCGGTGATGATCGGAACCACGCATTTCACCAATGCCATTGCGGAGCGGCGAGGTCTCACGCCGACCGCTGTGGTCCGGCTGGCCCTGCCCGCGACCGGCGCGCTGCCGCCGCTGGTCGGCTGGCCGGGGCAGCTGCGGGAAGCCGTTGGCACGCAGCACTATCTCGTGCACGGCGGGTACGAGTACGACGGCAGTGAACTGGCCACAATGGACCCGGACGAGCTCAAGCGGGTCGCCGCCGACCTGGCCGAGAGGGGCCTGCGGTCGGTGGCGATCTCCTCGGTGTTCGCGCCCGTGAACAGCGAGATGGAGCTGCGGGCCGCTGAGATTCTGCTCGCTGAGGTTCCGGATCTGACCGTCTCCTGCTCGCACGAGTTCGGCCGGATCGGTTTGCTGGAACGCGAGAACGCGACCGTCCTGAATGCGGCCCTGGTCGATCTGGCCGGCAAGATCGTCGACGGTCTGACCACGGCCCTGCGGAATGCCGGGATCACGGCTCCGTTGCTGCTGAGCCAGAACGACGGAACCGTGATGGACGTCGAGCACGCCCGCCGGTTCCCGGTGGCGACCTTCGCGTCCGGGCCGACGAACTCCATGCGGGGCGCGGCTTTCCTGGCCGGGCTGGACGAGTGCGCGGTGGTGGACGTCGGCGGGACCACCGCGGACATCGGGATCGTGACCGGCGGGTTCCCCCGGGAGGCCGGCGCGGTCACCGAACTGGCGGGCGTGCGCACGAACTTCCGCATGCCGGACCTGTTGTCGCTCGGCATCGGTGGCGGGACCCGGGTGCGCGGCAACGACTTCGGCCCGGACAGCGTCGGCTACGAGCTGACCGAGCGCGCGCTCGTCTTCGGTGGCACCGATCTGACCCTGACCGACCTGGCCGTCCGCGCCGGGATGATCGACCTCGGCGACCCGGAACTGGTGGCCCACCTGGAGTCCGTGCAGGTCGCCGGGGTGCTGGCGGCGGTGGCCGAACGGATCGCCGAAGGCGTGGACCGGATGCGCACCTCGCCGGCCGCGCTGCCGGTGGTCGTGGTGGGCGGCGGCAGCATGCTCGTTCCCGAGGCGCTCACCGGTTTGGAGGACATCCGCCGGCCCGAGCACTACGCGGTGGCCAACGCGGTCGGTGCGGCCATCGCCGAAGTGGGCGGCGAGGTCGACCGGGTGTTCCAGGTGGACAGTGGCGCCCGGGACCGGATCCTGGCCGAGGTCAAGCAGGAAGCCGTTGACCGTGCGGAGAAGGCGGGCGCGAAGGTGGGCACGGTCCGGGTGGTGGACGTGCAGGAGGTCCCGCTCGCGTACCTGCCTGGCGGCGCCACCCGTATCCGGGTCAAGGCCGTGGGCCGGTTGGACGTCACGAGGATGGTCCATGCGTGAGCTGACACTGTCCGATGTGGACGACATCGCCCGTGGCGCCGCGATCCTCGGCGCGGGTGGTGGCGGCGACCCGTACACCGGGCGGCTGCTCGCCGAGGCGGCCATCGGGAAGCACGGCCCGGTGTCCGTTGTGGACATTGACGAGGTCGCGCCGGACGCCGTGGTGGTCCCGGTGTCGTTCATGGGCGCGCCCACGGTCGGCACGGAGAAGCTGCCCTCCGGCCAGGAGGCGCTGACCGCCCTGCGGACGCTGGAGAAAGTGGCCGGGCGCAAGGCGTCCCACCTGGTGCCGATCGAGATCGGCGGGATGAACTCGGTGATCCCGGTCGCCGCGGCCGCCGAGACCGGGCTGCCGCTGGTCGACGGCGACGCGATGGGCCGGGCGTTCCCGGAGGCGCACATGGTGCTGCCGACGCTGATGGGGATCAGCTGCACGCCCATGGTCATCGTGGACGACAAGGGCAACAGCATGGTGCTGGACACCGTGACCAACCAGTGGGCCGAACGGATCGCCCGTGCGGTCTGCGCCGAGGCGGGCTGCTCGGTGTTCACTGTGGACACTGTGCTGCGAGGGGACCAGCTGGCGGACGGGCTGGTGCCGGGGACGCTGGGCCTGGCCCAGCGGCTGGGCGAAACCGTTCGTGTGTCGATGGATCCGGTGCGCGGCGTGGGGGACATGCTCGGCGGCCGGGTGCTGATCACCGGGAAGGTGGCGGATGTGGACCGCCGCACCAGCGGTGGTTTCGTCCGGGGGGAGGCCCGGATCGAGGGGACCGGCGCGGACCGTGGGTCGGTACTGCGCCTGTCGTTCCAGAACGAGCACCTGCTCGCCGAACGCGACGGCGAGCTGCTCACCAGCACGCCGGACCTGATCTGCGTGCTGGACAACGAGACCGGCGAGCCGGTCACCACCGAGGGGATGCGTTACGGCAACCGGGTCGCCGTGCTGGGCGTCCCGTGCGACCGGCGCTGGAGGACACCAGAAGGGCTGCGGCTCACCGGGCCGCGGGCCTTCGGCTATGACCACGACTACGTGTCAATCACTGGGGGCACGAAATGACCACCGCACGGAGTATCACAGGAGAACCCACGGCACCGCTGATCCCCCTGCCCGGCCGCATCCAGGACCATGAGCTGTGCACGTCCTGCGGGCAGCCGCTCGGCTACTGGGCCATCGACCGGCTCACCGGCGTGCTGGACCGCTGGGGCTGGGACACCTACGCACCTGAAGTCCTGCGAGAGGCCCACGAGCGCCGTCAGCCGCTCGCGCTGCTCCTGCTGGACCTGGACCACTTCAAGCACGTGAACGACCGCTACGGGCACGTGGCCGGCGACATGGTGCTGCACGCCGTCGCCGAGGTGCTGCGCAGGTCCGTGCGCGAGGAGGACATCGTCGGCCGGTATGGGGGACACGGCGGCGACGAGTTCCTGGTGCTGCTGCCGACCACGAACCGGGACCGGGCCATGGCGGTGGCCGAGCGCGTGCTGGACGGCGTGAACGACCTGGAGGTCGGCGTGCCCGATGTGGACCGCGGCACTCGCACGACGCTGGCGGGGCTGACCGTGTCGATCGGCGTGGCTTTGTATGTCCCGGCCAGGGGAATAGAGCCGGTCATGGAAGAATTGGTCCTGGAGGCCGACGCCGCCCTGCTGGTGGCGAAGCGGGAAGGCCGGGACACGGTCCGGATCGGGCGCCCCCGCTGAGTTTTTGCGGTATGCAGCCCGTTCCTTGCCTGACGGATTATGGGCTGATCGGCCATCCTATGATCCGTTACCAGTTTAATTTCCGGGGTGCTGAGTTCTTACTCCGTTCAGCGGGGTGATGCGGAGTTATTTCCGCGATACGGTGAGTCGCCGCCGCGAGTCGCGTGTGACGCATTTGGAGGTCCCCCGTGCTCCATATGTTCGCTGCTGTCGGCGTCGCTTTATCGCTCGTCGGACAGCCGGTTCATACTGCCCAGTGGCCGTCAAACCCGCCACCGGACAAAATCATCATCGACGTGGCGACCGTGAATGGCTCCGGGTGCAAACCCGGGACCGCCGCGGTAGCCGTGTCGGACGACAACACCGCCTTCACCGTGACCTACAGCGAGTTCCTCGCGCAAGTCGGTGTGGGCGCGGGCCCGCTGGACTGGCGCAAGAACTGCCAGATCAGCCTCAAGGTGCACGTCCCACAGGGCTTCACCTACGCGATCGCCCAGGCGGACTACCGTGGGTTCGCCCACCTCGAGCGCGGCGCGACGGCGCTCGAGCGAGCGAACTACTATTTCCAGGGAATGTCGCCTACCGCGTTCGTCGAACACCCCTTCAAGGGCCCGCTCTCCGATGACTGGCAAAAGACGGACTCGACCGATGTCGCTGCCCTGGTTTGGCACCCCTGCGGTGAGTTGAGAAACTTCAACATCAACGCCGAGCTGCGGGCCGCGGTCGGCACATCCGACCCGAAGAAAACGACGAGTTTCATCGCGATGGACTCGACGGACGGGAGTATCACCACGACCTATCACTTTGCTTGGAAGACCTGCCCCTAGCTGAAAACTAAAGCGACTCGCGGCATACCCTGATCGGCGGAGGTGGCCTTGCTCCCGGCTGTCTGCAAAAGGCCACCTTCGCTGAGGTGATGAACGGCTCATCCGTCACGGGAATTCACGCGCCCTCGAATAGGTTGTCCCGGCCATGCGCGACATGGACGTGGTGGTCATCGGTGCCGGCCAGGCCGGCCTTTCGAGCGCGTACTACCTGCGTTACTACGGCTTCACCGATTTCGTCGTGCTCGACGGCGCCCCCGGTCCCGGCGGCGCCTGGCAGAACCGCTGGCGCTCGATGCGCCTTGACCGGGTTCACGGCATCTACCCGCTGCCGGGGTTCCCGCCGATCGTCGCGGATGCCCGCCGTCCGGCCGCGGAGGTCGTGCCCGAGTACCACGCCGCCTACGAGAAACGTTATGAGCTGCCCATTCTGCGGCCGGTCCACGTGTCCGCGGTCAGCTCTTCGGGGGACCGGCTGATCGTCGACAGCGATGTCGGCACGTGGGCCGCCCGCGCTGTCATCAGCGCGACCGGCACCTGGACCCGCCCGTTCTGGCCGTACTACCCGGGAATGGGCACGTTCCGCGGCCGCCAGCTGCACACCGCGGACTACACCTCGGCCGAGGAGTTCCGTGGCCGCCACGTGATCGTGGTGGGCGGCGGCACCTCCGCGGTGGAGCAACTCATCGAGATATCGAAGGTCGCCGCCGAGACGACGTGGATGACCCGGCATCCGGTCGTCATCCGGGATGATCCCTTCTCCCCGAACATCGGACGAGATGCGGTCGCGTCGGTGGACGCACGCGTGCGCAAAGGCCTGCCGCCCAAGAGTGTGGTGAGCGCGACCGGGCTGTGGGTGTTGCCGGAGAACCGGCCGCTGCTGGCCGCCATCCCGTGGAAGCCGGTGTTCCAGTCGGTCGAGCCCGACGGCGTGCATTG